>NZ_VATX01000014.1:0-86775 GCF_005774635.1 Glutamicibacter sp. V16R2B1 | reverse complement strand
CACCATCACCCAAGAACGCCCACACGTGCTGATCACTGGTGTCCTTGATGCCCCGGTTGTGCAGGTACCGGTTCAACTGGGCCTGGTAAATCGCGTTGGCCGGACCCAACCCCATCGACACGGTCGGGAACTGCCAAAACTCCGGCATCGAGCGCGGGTGCGGGTAGGAGGGCAGGGCATGGCCCTGCTTCGACTTCTCCTGCCGGAACCCGTCCATGTCCTGCTCCGAAAGGCGCCCTTCCAAAAACGCGCGCGCGTACATGCCCGGCGAGGCGTGGCCCTGGAAGAAAATCTGATCCCCACCCCCGGGATGGTCCTGACCACGGAAGAAGTGGTTGAACCCGACCTCGTACAACGTCGCCGCCCCGGCATAGGTGGAAATATGCCCACCCACCCCGATATCCGGGTGCTGGCCACGATGCACCATGATCGCCGCGTTCCAGCGCATATACGCCCGGTACCGGCGCTCGATCGCCTCGTCCCCGGGGAACACCGGCTCCTGATCCACCGGGATCGTGTTCACATAATCAGTGGTCGTGACCATCGGCACGCCCACCGACTTCGCCCCGGCCCGCTGCAACAACGACCGGATAATGAACTGGGCCCGCTCGGTGCCCTGCGACTCGACCAGCTGGTCAAAGGAATCCAACCATTCCTGGGTCTCTTCCGGATCCCGGTCGGATAACTGATACGTCAGACCACTACGGATACCGGTGATCTGCTCGTCCGTGGCCCGGGCACCCTCGGCGGCAGCCGGATTGCCGGAGTGGCGGTTTGCACCCGTGGTCGGCGCGTCTTCAATGATGGTCATGGATACAGTCCTTCATGGGTCGAAGCGTGGTGGCTTAGGGTAAAACAACACGCTTAAACTTCCGCTTTATGGAAACTCTCTATCGCATACTAAGATTAAGTGAGAGCCCTCACAAGTCTTGGGATGAAACATGCGTCATTCATTCCGCCGGGACCTACGGTTAAAGCCGAAGCCAACACACGTATTGCCAACACCCCAGGGAGCCACAGGTGACAACGAATCCGGTATCCGTTTCGGAAGAATCCCGCCGCACCATCATCATCACCGGAGCGGGCTCCGGCATCGGCCGGGCCAGCGCCCGCGTGCTGTTGAGCCAGGGGTGGAACGTGGTGCTGGCCGGACGCACCGAGGAAAAGCTGCGCCAGGCGGCCGACGGAAATCCCCGCGCCCTCGCCGTGGCCGCCGATGTTGCCCAGAGCGCGGACGTCGCAGAACTTTTCGAGAAGGCCAGTGCACGCTTTGGCCGCATCCACGCCCTGTTCAACAATGCCGGGACCTTCGGGCCCGCCGTCCACGTCGGGGATTTGAGCGAAGAGGACTGGGACGAAGTCTGCGCGGTCAACCTCACCGGTGCCATCAACTGCGCCCGGCAGGCCTTTAACCACATGAAGGACCACGGTGGCGGACGCATCATCAACAACGGGTCCATCGCCGCCCAGGTTCCCCGCCCCCAGTCGGTGGCCTACGCGGTCACCAAGCACGCGATCACGGGGTTGACGCGGTCCATGGAATTGGATGGGCGCCCCTGGGGCATCACGGCCTCACAGATCGACATCGGCAACGCGGCCAGCGAGATCATGGATCAGCTGGGCACCTCCACCGGCGCCCTGCAGGCGGACGGCACGCGCAAGGTTGAGCCCACCTTCGCGCTGGAGGAAGCGGCCCGCGCCGTCGCATTTATCGCCAGTGCGCCGGCGAGCGCGGCCGTTAACCAGCTGACCATTACCGCAGCGGGAATGCCCTACATCGGGCGGGGTTAAGCAAACCCGTCACAGGCCACTGCCGGGCGGGCGGGGAGCGGGCGTAGAGTGGGAACCTGGCTGCGGCCAGAAGCACTGACGCACAGCACGGCAAGGAGCACTTTTTTGACGTCCGACAACGCGGCTGCCACGCCCCTGGAAATCATTGAACCGGAGAACTGCGGCAATGCCCCGCGCGCCCAGGTCATTCGCGACCTGGTGGTCGCCGTGCAAAGCAAGGATGCCGAACACCTGGCGCAGTGGCTGGCCGATGACGTGCAGTGGGAAATTGTGGGCTTCCAGCGCCTGTCCGGTTTGACCGAGGTGCTCAAGTGGGTGACCAACGCCCGGGACAACACGCAGCTGCGAATCAACAGCATCCTTACCCATGGCCGGGAGGGGAGCGTGGACGGGCGGGTGACCAATGTACAGAACATTTCCGTCGCCTTTTGCTACATGATCCGTTTCACCAGCACCGCGAAAACGGCAAAGATCGCACAGGTGCGCAGCTACCTGGTCTCCCGGCCCATCTAGGCCGGCAGCTGCCGGAGGGACCCTTGGCTTAGAAGAACTGGCCCAGCAGGCCGGTCAGCTTGTCGAACGCCGATTCCCAGGCGGCGGTACTGCTGGCCAGCACCTCACGGGGCAGCGGGCCCTGGGTGAGGGTAACGATGGTTTGCCCGGCGAATTCCTTCAAGTCGATCCGGGTGTGAATTACCAGATCCAGCGTCATTTCATGCGGTCCGTCGGCGCTGACCAGGCAGGTGTACTCATCGAATTCGGTGATCGTGGCCTTCAACGGCACTTCCTGGGTGGGGTCCTGGTGCTGGTACATGACCAGTTCGTGGCGTCCGCCGACCTTGGGTTCCAGGACCACGGAGGATTCCTTGATCCCCCATCCGGCCGGACCCCACCATTGGGCGATAATTTCCGGTTCGCAGAACGCGGCCCACACGGCGGTGCGCGGCGCGGCAAAATGGCGGGTCAGTACCAGTTCGGTCATCTCATCCATGCCTTGAAGATTACCGCGTACTTCACCGCCACAGCGAGGTATCCGGTGTGCCGTTGGCCTCAGCGTCCGGAAGGACCCGGGGACTTAGCGCGGCTGCATGCGCGCCGCGGTCTGCACCGTCTGCGCATCCGCCTGGGTTCCGCGTGCTTCGTGGGCCCGCAGCACCTTGACCGCACGCTCCCATTTCACCCGTTCCCGCGGACTGGAGTGCACCGAGCGTTCCGCGGGGCCGAAAATCGTCAGGCCAGCGTACTTCAGGCGCCACAGGAAGCGGTATCCCAGGCTTAGTCCCGTGGTATCGGTGATGACGGGCAGTGATGACTCGTCCATGATTTCCCCTTTAGCTCTGCGCCCGATGCGGGCCTTACATCTATTGTAGGCAAATAATTGGGGCACCAACTAATTAGTCGGCGTTATCATCAGCACTTTGTGCCGCGCTGATCAACCGGGTCATCAGCCGCTGGATGTCATGCACATCCTGCTCATCCATCTGCAGCCGGCGCATCATCTGCACCGGGACCTGCAGGGCCTGTTCACGCAGCTGCGCCCCCCTTTCGGTCACCTCGATCAGGATGGCCCGCTCATCCTCCGGATTGCGCCGCCGGGTGACCAGCCCGTGGGCCTCCATGCGCTTGATCAGCGGGCTGAGGGTCCCGGGGTCCAGATGCAGCTGGGCGCTCAGCTCCCGCGCCCCGATCGGGCCCTGTTCCCACAGGGCCAGCATCACCAGGTATTGCGGATGGGTGAGCCCCAGGGGTTCAAGCACCGGACGGTAGGAGGAGATGACCGATCGGGAGGCCACTGCCACCGCGAAACACACCTGGTGCTCCAGCTTCAGCAGATCGTCCTGATTCAACTCCGCCTGTCCCACGTTCGGGCCTACTTCCTTTTTGATGATGCCGCGTGCCGAACCCGGCACCGGGGCTATTGCTCGAGCCGCGCCACCGTTTCAATGGTTTCCCCATCGGGCAGCGTGCCCCGGGCATAGTGCGCATCACGCACCTTGCGGGCCCGTTCCCATTTCATCCGCTCGCGGGGACTGGACCCGACCGAACGCTCGGCCGGGCCGAACACGTACAGTGCGCAGTAGCGGATCCACCACCTGAGCCGGTATCCCAGGCTCAGCCCGGTGGTGTCGTGGACAATCGGCAGTGGTCTGTCATCCATGTGGGGCCATCCAGGGTCCTGTGCGGGCCGGGGCGGCCCTATATCCAGTGTAGGCTCACCGCGCTGTTGTGTGGGTGCAGTAACTTGGAAGATGCACCACTCGACCGCGGGCCGCCCCGCCACTTCACCTCAAGGAGATCCGTGAACGTCACGCCCAGCACCATCCCCGGCGCCGTCACTCACTGGATCGCCCACCAGTCCCCGGCCACCTTCTCCTCGGTGATGGCCACCGGGATCATTGGCTACGGGCTGGGTTTGGCCGGGCACCGCACCGTGGGCCAGCTGTTCTCCTGGACCGCGGTGGGCCTGCTGCTGATCCTGCTGGCCGCCCTGGTGGTGCGGCTGATCACCCACGGCCGGGCGATGCTAGCGGATCTGCTCAACCCCTCGGCCGCGTTCGGGTTCTTCACCATCGTGGCCGCCTGCACCGTGGTCTCCCTGGACCTTGGCGCCCTGGGCCTGACCCGCATCTCGCTGGGGATCGCCACCGCCGGCGGGATCCTGTGGGTGGGCCTGTGCTATGTGATCCCGGCACTGCTGGTGCTCATTGAGCGTCCCGAACCGGGCATCGCGCACGCCAACGGCTCCTGGTTCCTGTGGGTGGTGGCCACCCAGGCGGTGGCCGGCACCTTCGCCTTCCACCCCTACATCTTCCGGCTGGGCAATATTGCGGCGCTGGCGATCTGGCTGCTGGGCTGCATGCTGTACCTGATGATCGCCACCCTGGTGACCATCCGGATGCTGCGGTACCCCAACCATCCCGAGACGCTCTCCCCCACCTACTGGATCTTCATGGGCGCCACCGCGATCACGGTGATGACCGGCTCCCAGCTGCTGTCCCTGGCCAATGCGGGGGTGCTGGAGCCGTGGCTGCACCCGATGATCGCGTTCACCTGCTTTGCGCTGCTCTCGGTGGGGGTCTGGTTCATCCCGCTGCTGGTGCTCTTCGGATACTGGCGCCACGTGGTGCGCCGCCACCCGCTGCGCTATGAGACCAGCCTGTGGGCGATCGTCTTCCCGCTGGGCATGCTGGCCAGCTGCTGCCAGTTCCTGGGACGCGAAACCGATTTCCCGGCGCTGCAGCACTTTGGCCAGGGGTTCATCTGGGTGGCGGTGGCCGCCTGGGTGGGCACCACCGCGTTATGGCTAGGCATGCTGGCCCGGAGATCCTAAGCTGGGTGCATGAGCAACCTTGAGCAGGCCCCGGCGGAGATCGGCTGCACGAATGCCGAGCCGACCGAACAGGTCCAGATCCTGGAACCGCGCCCGGTGCCGCTGGGCGGGCCGCGCGCCATGACGGTCTACCGCACACTGCCGCAGAAGCAGCGCAGCCTGATCGGGGCCTGGTGCTTCCTGGACCACTACGGTCCGGACGATGTCTCCAAGAGCCTGGGGATGGCCGTCCCACGTCACCCGCATACCGGCCTGCAAACGGTGTCCTGGTTGTTCACCGGGGCGATCGACCACATGGACTCGGCAGGTTTCAAGGCCACGGTGCGTCCCGGGGAGCTGAACCTGATGACCGCCGGGTACGGGATCACCCATTCGGAATTCTCCACGAAGGACACCACCGTCCTGCACGGCGCCCAGCTGTGGGTGGCGTTGCCGGAGCATGCCCGCAACATGGAGCCGACCTTCGAAAGCTACCGCCCCGAACCGCTGACCGGCCCGGGCTGGAGCCTGTCGGTGTTCCTGGGCACGCTGCGCGCCGAGGGGCAGGAATCCACCTCCCCGGTGAGCGTGTACACGCCGCTGACCGGCGCGGAGCTGACCCTTCAGGCGGGGGCCTCACTGTGCATTGAGGTGCCCGAGGGGCACGAGCACGGGGTCATGGTGGACACCGGCGCCCCCACCGTGAACGGCCAGGAACTGGGCCACCGCGACCTGGGCTATCTGGGGCGGGGCACCGGCGAACTGCGCATCCAGGCCGGGCAGGACCCGGTGCGGGTCATCATCATCGGCGGGGAGCCGCTGAACGAGCAGATCCTGATGTGGTGGAACTTCGTGGGCCGCACCCATGAGGAGGTGGTCGCCTTCCGTCAGCAGTACCAGGCGGAGATCGGCGCCGAGCCCGGGGACGCCTCCGAGGACCGCTTCGGCCCCTTCCCCAAGGACACCCCGGCCGCGCTGCCGGCCCCCACCCTGCCCACCGTGCGGCTGCGTCCGCGCGAAAACCCGCCGGTGTAGCGCCACCGGCCAACCGATTTTCCATCATCCGACAACCCAGCGACACAAGGAGCACCATGAGCCAGATCGTCCCGCAGGCACTGCCCGAACGCGACCGCTACGTCCTTGACGATGCGGGCAAGCACATCGGCGCCGCCCACTACCGCGACTACCAGGGTGAGAACGGGGTGGAGCGGATCTTCTTCCACACCGTGGTCGATGAAGAGTACAGCGGCCAGGGCCTGGCCTCGAAGCTGGCGGCCTTCGCCCTGGAAGACACGGTCTCGGCCGGGATGAAGATCGTCCCGGTCTGCCCGTACATCAAGAAGTATGTGGGCAAGCACCAGGAGTTCGAGCCGGACGTGGTCCCGCCGCGCCCGCACCACCTGCAGATCCTGCCCAAGGCCTAACCGGGACGGCGGCCTACCCGCCGACCGCGTGCAGGGTGAAGGCGCTGAGGAACCCGAGGGTGACCAGCAGCCCGGTGTAGTCGTGGTCGACCGCGTACGCCTCGGGGATCATGGTGTCCGCGATCATGGTCAGGATGCCGCCGGCCGCGACCGCGGTGGCGAACGCCAGCACCTCGGCGGGCATCTGTGCCAGCGCGATGGCACCGATGAAGGCGGCCAGTCCGCTGGCCACCGCGATTGCGCCCCACAGCGCCAGCACGGCGCGGCCCGGGCGGCGGGCCTGCTTCATGTCCGCGGTGCTGGCCAGTCCCTCGGGGATGTTGGAGATGAAGATGGCCGCGAGCATGGTGGGGTTGATTCCCGCTCCGGCCACGACTCCCAGGCCCAGGGCCACCGATTCGGGAATCCCGTCAATCAGCGCTCCGACGGCGATTGCGGTGCCGGAGGAGTCCTGGGTCCGCGGGGTGCTGGCGTGGCGTCGCGCCGTCAGCCAGGCCAGCAGCCGATTGGCGCCGAAGTAGAGCCCCGCGCCGGCGAGCACCCCGGCGACGCTGGCCGCCAGGCCGCCCTGCTGGTAGGCCTCCAACACCAGCTCAAAGCTCAGCGCACTGATCAGCACCCCTGAGCCGAAGGCCATGATCGCGCAAACCCAGATCCGCGGAATGCGCAGCCACCAGGCCGCCCCGGCCCCCAACAGCAGGGCCGAACCGGCCACGGTGCCCCACAGCAGGGCTTGAAGGCTCTGGATCATGGCACCCACTATAGCGGTGCCTGGATGCCCGGGCTGAGCGGGATCAGCCCAAAAACACAGCCCTGCATTCAAGGCCCTGACATCACCCCGATCGGGTCTGCCGCATCGTGCTGCCCGTGGATGCAGAAATCGGACTCGCTCCTGCCCAGGTGCCAGTGAGGACCAAGACTCTGGACAATCTCTGCTTCGCCGACTCGCCGCCCCGATAACGGCGTGTAGTAGCTCGATTTAAAGACAACCGTGGTGCTTTTGGCGTTGATCTCTGCCGTTACCTGCGTCTTCACCTGCGGGCTGCCGGCCCTCTGGCTGGAGTCGGATGCGCCTTCGGGATTTGTCCTACCGTGGCTCGGGTCAAGCCAGGGGTTGCCCCTACCCTTCGCTTTGCATGTTGCTGAACCGGGAGTAGTGGCCCTGGAAGGCGACGGTAATGGTCTTGGTGGGACCGTTGCGGTGCTTGGCCACAATCACGTCGGCCTCTCCGGGACGATTTTCCTTGTCGTACACGTCCTCGCGGTGCAGCAGGATCACCATGTCCGCATCCTGCTCAATCGAGCCGGATTCACGCAGGTCCGAGACCATCGGCTTCTTGTCCGTACGCTGTTCCGAACCACGGTTCAGCTGCGAGAGCGCGATGAGCGGGACATCGAGCTCCTTGGCCAGCAGCTTCAGGTTACGGGAGAACTCCGAGACTTCCTGCTGGCGTGATTCAACGCGCTTGCCCGAGCTCATCAGCTGCAGGTAGTCCAGCACGATCATCTTCAGCTCGTTGCGCTGCTTCAGGCGGCGGCACTTGGCGCGGATCTCCATCATCGACATGTTCGGGGAGTCGTCAATGAATAGCGGAGCCTCATTCAACCGTCCCATGGTGGTGGCGATCTTGGTCCACTGGGCATCCTCCACCGACCCCTTGCGCAGGTCCTGCAACTGGATCGAGGCCTCCGCGGAGAGCAGACGCATCGCGATTTCATTGCGCCCCATTTCCAGGGAGAAGAACACGGTGGCCATGTTGTTCTTGATTGCCGCCGAACGCGCAAAGTCCAGGGCGAAGGTCGACTTGCCCACGGCCGGACGCGCGGCGATGATGATCATCTGCCCGCCCTGCAGGCCCTGGGTCAACTCATCAAACTCGTAAAAGCCGGTGGGGACACCGGTGATGCCGTCACCGGCGTTGGCCGCATTTTCGATCTCATCGACGGTGCCCTCGATGATCTCGCTGAGCCGGACATAGTCTTCGCTCGAGCGATTCTCCGCAACCTTGTAGACCTCGGCCTGCGCCTCGTTGACGATGGCGTCCACGTCCCCGTCCGGGGAGTAGCCCATCTGCACGATCCGGGTCCCGGCGTCGACCAGGCGGCGCAGCACGGCGCGTTCGCGCACGATCTCGGCGTAGTAACCGGCGTTCGCGGCGGTGGGCACGGACTGGATGAGGTTGTGCAGGTATGCGGCACCGCCCACCCGGACGATTTCGCCCCGCTTGGTCAGCAGGTCCGAAACGGTGACGGCATCAGCCGGTTCGCCCCGTCCGTAGAGATCAATGATGGCCTCATAGATCGATTCATGGGCCGGACGGTAGAAGTCGTTGCCGCGGACCACCTCAATGACATCGGCGATCGCGTCCTTGGAGAGCATCATGCCGCCCAGAACCGACATTTCCGCGGCGATGTCCTGCGGCGGCGTACGCCCCGCCTCGGAGTCGCGGTTCTCGTAGGCCTGCTCAGCGCTGGCAATAGACATTCAAATCCCCTTCTACCCACCGGGAACTCGGCGACCGGTTCACCGTCCACCTCGTATCGTTCCATCGGGCCCCGACAGTTTGGGGGCGCTGGGGAAACTTGTGGATATTTCAGTTCCAGAGCCAACAGTAGGCCTCTTATGTAAGGGCGTAAACTCACTTATCCACAGGATCTGTGGACAAGCGGCAGCTATCTGTGGAAGGGGGTGTGCAGGAACTGGGGAGAACGCTGTGGATTTCCCCACTTAAACGCAACTAATACCTCATTGACTTGGTTGTTTAGGTTTTCACACGTGTGGATAAAAAATAAATTTTCCTCCGCGGCATTGTGGGTTTTGGATCTTTTCCACAGCCGGAAAGCCCACAATTCGGGGGCGTGGAGGCGTCAACCACGGTTATCCACCCCCAATCCACAACGCTGTGGAAAGCTTTGTGGATTACTTCAGATCTAAAAACTCGCTACTCATCGCAGGACCACCCATTAAGGTCCTTCGGATGCGGGGCTTCGTCCACAGATCCCCGGCCTGCCTCATCTCGGGACTGTGCACTGCGCCTGACACGCAACCCGGTTTGAAGCGGTTAACGCAATGAATCCCACCGCGGCGTACGACGCAGTGGGATTCATCGATGCCGCCCTGCCATTAGACCAGGGCCGGCACCTTGAGGGTGTGGAAGGCGGAATCATGGAAGATCGACGGGGTGTGCGCCGAGGCCTGGTGGCCGTGCACCTGCAGCAGGACGACCCAGTGGTCCCCGGCTTCAACCTCGTTGTAGATGGAGGTATCGAGCCAGAGGGTGGATTCCTCGATGAACAACGCCTGCTGCTCGGTGATGTGGGTGTGCAGCCCGGCGAAGCGGTCACCCTTCTTCGAGGCGATCTGGGCGCAGACCCCCTCGTTGCGGCTGCTGAGCACCGAGACCCCGATACGCTGTGCCCGCCGCAGCTTCGGCCAGGTGTTGGAGGTCTTCTGCACGGCGAACATCACCAGCGCCGGATCCAGGGAGACCCCAACGGTAAACGAGGAGGCAACAATTCCGGTCTTGACGCCATCGATTTCGGCGCACAACGCCGCGACGCCCGAGGGGTGCTGGGCGAAGACCTTGCGCAGGGTCAACGGGTCGAGATCCTGATTCAATGACATGATTCGTATCCTTAGCATCAGGCCCACCGTGGTCGGCGACGGTCGAATGCCCATAGCGCCGCAGGGCCAAGCTGCTGCACTGTGGATTCGAAGGTTTTACGCCTCGGTGTGCGGTACTTGTTCCACGCGGTGGCGCGCGGAACCGAATCCTCACCTGGAGCACCCCACTACCGTTTAGAGGGTTGCCGGCCAGCTAGCCAGGGCTTGTCAGCTGACGCTCTTGATTCTGTCTACGACACTATGGCCCGTCGCGGCGTAACGTCAAACATTTCCTGTCTTATACCGCAATCTTCGACATATTGTTTCGTCCGCCCCCTCCTTCCGCTACGCTCGCCGCCGATAATTTCGCCCGACGCAGCTCACCAACGGACACCGCCTCCTACGCTGGTCGCCCCGCGGGCGCCGTTGAGCGCAATGGCACGCAGTTTCTTTGTCTGGGGTTCAGTTTCATGCCACGATGTCTTGCGAGGTGCCCTGCGTCACAGCGCAGGGCCGGATAGTTACCGACCCCGAGGAGCCCCCATGGCATCGTTGCTGGCCAACCACTCAGAATTGACTCCCCTGCGCTTCCTGGAACGCTCCGTGGAGGTCTACCCGGAGAAAACCGCGGTGATTCACGGTTCGCGCAGCTACACCTGGGCCCAGTTCGAGGAGCGCGTCCAGCGGCTGGCCCAGGTGCTGGCCCAACGCATTTCCCCGGGCGACCGGGTCGCGGTGCTGGCCCCGAACACCCCGGAAATGCTGGCCGCCCACTACGCGGTCCCGCTGGCCGGCGGCATCCTCGTTGCCCTGAACACCCGCCTGGCCGCCCACGAGCTGCAGTACATCTTGTCGCACGCCGAGGCCCGGCTGCTGTTGGCGGACACCGAGCTGCTGGGCAACACCGCACGGCTGCGCCAGGAGGTGGCGAGCCTGGAGGCGCTGATCGAGGTCACCGACGACCAGTACACCGGCCCGCGCCCCCAGGTGCCGGTCGACGCGGTGCTGGAGGACCTGCTGCGCCACGCCCCCGCCGGCCGCCTGCCCTATACGGTGGGCGACGAGCGGGCCCCGATCTGCCTGAACTACACCTCCGGGACCACCGGCAAGCCCAAGGGGGTGCTGTATTCACACCGCGGCACCTATCTGAACGCGCTGGGTGAGGCGTTCCACCAGCAAATGGACGTGCACACCCGCTACCTGTGGACGCTGCCGATGTTCCACTGCAACGGCTGGTGCACGCCCTGGGCGGTAACCGCCGCCGGCGGCACCCACCTGTGCCTGCGGGCGGTGCGCGAGGACGCCGTCTGGGATGCCATCGACCAGCTGGGCACCACCCACCTGTGCGGGGCACCAACCGTGTGCTCGATCATCGCCGACGCGCCCCGGGCCCACCGTGTGGGCCAGCCGCTGCGCATCACCACCGCCGGCGCTCCCCCGTCACCGGCCATCATTGGCAAGCTGCACCGGCTGGGCATCGAGGTGGTGCACGTCTACGGGTTGACCGAGGTCTACGGCCCGTACACGATCTGCGAGTACCAGCAGCACTGGGATGAGCTGGACGCCGAGCAGCGGGCCGCCAAGCTCTCCCGGCAGGGGGTGGGCATGGTGACCGCGGAGTCCGCCCGCGTAGTGGACCTGGACATGAACGACGTGCCGGCCGACGGACAGAGCATGGGCGAAATCGTGCTGCGCGGCAACAACGTGATGATCGGCTACTACAAGGACGAGCCGGCCACTGAACAGGCCTTCGCCGGGGGCTGGTTCCACACCGGGGACCTGGGCGTGATGCACCCGGACGGCTACATCCAGCTGCGCGACCGGGCCAAGGACATCATCATCTCCGGCGGGGAGAACATTTCCACCGTGGAGGTCGAGCAGGTGCTGGCCAGCCACCCGCAGGTGCTGGATGTGGCGGTGGTGGGCATCGCGGATGAGAAGTGGGGCGAACGCCCCATCGCCTACGTCGTCCGGGCCAGCGGCTCACAGGTGGATGAGGCGGCCCTGATCGCCCACGCTCGCGAACAGCTGGCCGGGTTCAAGGTGCCGCGCACCATCGTTTTCCCGCAGGATTTGCCCCGCACCTCCACGGGCAAGGTGCAAAAGAACGTGCTGCGCACCCTGCCGCTGCCCTCCGCGGCCACCACGCGCTAAACCCGGCGCGCGGTGGGCTGACGTGCCGGCGCCTGGCTTGCTACGCTGTTGCTCCCCGGGGTTGAGGAGGGCAGCATGCGAGGCCGACACTGCTGGTACCCGCTGGCCGCCCTTTGCCTGCTGCTGGTCGCCTGCAGCGGCCCGGCGCCAATCCCGCCGGCCGCCCCGCAGAGCGGCGCCAGCCCCACCGCCAGCGGGCCCACCGGGCCCTCCCCCGCGCACCGCGCGGAGGTCACGGTCATCACCCGGAACCTGCAGGCCCCGTGGTCGATCTGCCGGGCCATGGACACGACGCTGGTCAGTGAACGGGACACCGCCCGGATTCTGGAGGTCGACACCGCCGGGCGCCAGCGCACGGTGGGTACCGTGCCGGGGGTGCGCTTGGGCGGTGAGGGCGGGCTGCTGGGGCTCGCGTTCGCCGAACCGGACCAGCTCTACGCGTATTCGACCGGGGCCACCGGCAACCGGATCCAGCGTTTCACGCTGCACGGTAAGCCCGGCTCGCTGCGCCTGGGGCAGCAGCGGACGGTCATCGATGAGCTGCCCGCCGCCGGGATCCACAATGGCGGGCGGATCGCCTTCGGGCCGGATGGCAAGCTCTACGCCGGGGTCGGGGACGCCGCGCAGCCGGACGCCGCGCAGGACCCCGAGAGCCTGGGCGGCAAGATCCTGCGCCTGGAACCCGATGGCGGCATCCCTGCGGACAACCCGTTCCCCGGTTCGGCCGTCTACAGCCTGGGCCACCGCAACGTGCAGGGCCTGGCCTGGGACGGGCGGGGCCGGATGTACGCCAGCGAGTTCGGGCAGAACACCTTCGATGAGCTGAACGAGATCCGTGCGGGGGGCAACTACGGCTGGCCGCAGGTGGAGGGCCAGGCCGAACGGCGCGACCGGCGGTTCACCGACCCGATCGCGCAATGGCCCACCGGGCAGGCCAGCCCCAGCGGGATCGCGATCGCCGACGGATGGGTGTACCTGGCCAACCTGCGCGGGCAGCGGTTGCGCCGCGTGGAGCTGGCTAACCCGCAGCACCAGCAGGAGCTGCTCACCGGCCAGGGGCGATTGCGCGCGGTGCTGGAGGTCGGGCCGGGACAGCTGTGGGTGCTGACGAACAACACCGACGGGCGCGGCACCCCACAGCCCGGGGATGACCGGATCATCCAGCTGCGCCTTCAGGCGCCGCCGGGCAGCTAGTGCCGCGGCCCGTCCAGCATCCGGGCGAGCCTGGCGCGCCAGCGGGCTGGCCGGGCCGGCGCCGGGGCCGGACGCATCAGGTAGAGGGCCCACAGGCACAACCCGCCGGCCACCGGGGCGTGCAGCTGCATCCACTCATACCAGCTGGCGGTGCCCGCCAGCACCCACAAATCCACCCAGCCAAGGTCCGCGCCGAAGGCGCCCAGCCAGATCGGCAGCACATAGAGGATCCCGCAGCCCACGAACGCGCCCACATACCGCCATCCGGACGGCAGCCGGGGATCCAGGTGCGCCAGCGCCGCGGCCCACGCCACGGCCAGCAGTGCGCCCACCAGGCGCAGGGGGTTGAGCATCAGCTCCCCCAACCCGGTGCCGGCGGAGAATACGGCTTCACCGGTGGCCGACTGTAGCAGCTGGATCAGGTAGCCGGGCAGCGGGGGAAGCACCAGCAACACCGGCAGCAGGCCGGCCAGGATCAACCCGTTTTTTCGGCTCATTCTCCCAGTATGCCCGGCGTGCTAGCGTGCGTCGGCCAGCAGCCCCGAACGCACCGGCTGCATGTCCCCGGTCTCGATGTAGCGCTGGTGCCAGGACAGCGCCTCATCGAGCAGGTGCGGGGTGTGCTTGCCATAGCTGTTCTTCCGGGCCCGGTCGAAGTAGTCCTGCAGCATCGGGCGGTAGTCCGGGTGCGCGCAGTTATCGATGATCACCTGGGCCCGCTGCTTGGGTGAGAGACCGCGCAGGTCCGCCAGGCCCTGTTCGGTAATCAGGATCATGGTGTCGTGCTCGGTGTGGTCCACGTGGCTGGCCATCGGCACGATCCCGGAGATCTTCCCGCCCTTGGCGATGGAGGGGGACATGAACACCGACAGGTAGCCGTTGCGGGCGAAGTCCCCCGAACCGCCGATGCCGTTCATGACGTGGGAGCCGACCACGTTGGTGGAGTTCACGTTGCCGTAGATGTCCGCCTCGATCATCCCGTTCAGTGCGATGCAGCCCAGCCGGCGGATCACCTCGGGGTGGTTGCTCATCTCCTGCGGGCGCAGCAGGATCCGTTCCCGGTAGTAGTCCACGTTCTGGTTGAACTCGGCGATCCCGGCCTCGGAGAGCGAGAAGCTGGTGGCGGAGGCGAATTCCAGGGTGCCGTCCTTGATCAGGCTGAGCATCCCGTCCTGGATCACCTCGGTGTAGGACTGCAGCCCCTTGTAGCCGCCGCGGGACAGGCCGGCCAGCACCGCGTTGGCGATGTTCCCGACGCCGGACTGGATGGGCAGCAGCTTCTCGGTCAGCCGCCCGGCACGGATCTCATGGTCCAGGAAGTCCAGCAGGTGGTCCGCGATCTTCTCGCTGGTTGCATCCACCGGGGCGAAGGGTGAGAGCCGGTCGGGTGCCTTGGTCTCCACCACGGCGATGACCTTGGAGACGTCCACGTCCAGATAGGGCTGGCCGATGCGGTCCTTGACCGTGGTGATCGGCACGGGCTGGCGGTGCGGGGGCAGGGCGGTGCCGTAGTAGATGTCGTGCATCCCGTCCATGGCCGCGGACTGTTCCTCGTTGACCTCTATGATCACCTTGTCGGCCATCTCCAGCCAGGTCTTGTTGTTGCCGACCGAGGAGGAGGGGATCAGCTGGCCCTCGGCGGTCACCCCCACGACCTCGACGATCGCCAAGTCGATCTTGCCGTAGAAGCCGAACCAGGCGTGCTGGGCGACGTGGGAGAGGTGGATGTCCATGTATTCCATCTCGCCGTCATTGATGCGTCGGCGCAGCTCCGGATCCGACATGTAGGGCAGGCGCAGGTTCATGCCGTCGGCCTTGGCCAGCACCCCGTCCAGTTCCGGGGCGGTGGATGCGCCGGTCAGCACGTTGATCTTGAAGGCCTGGCCCGCATCATGGGCCTGCTGCATGTGTTCGGCCAGCGCGCCGGGCACAGCCTTGGGGTATCCGGCACCGGTGAAGCCGCTCATGGCTACGGTCATGCCCGGCTGGACCAGCCGTGCCGCGTCAGCGGCACTCATCAGGCGGTCGGTGAATGCACGGTGGTGAATTCTGTGGTGCACGGGTGGTCCTCTCTGCGATCGATACGTACGACGGTGTGGCGTATCCCAGCGAAACACTCTATCGCCGTCGGCGGGGATGATTCCTCTTTTCGCGCTCCATGGAAGGTGAGGGGGCGAACTGCTCGCTGGAAAGTAGTGAATCTGCGGTGAGAGGACAGTGAATGTGCCGCTCGTTACGCGCCATGTTGCCAGGACATGACCCCGGACACGCGCGCACTTGAAGTGGCCCACAGCCGATGCGGACTCCCCTGTGCTGCAAAAATGCCGTGGTGCGCCGTGCCAGCGCATAGGCTAGCTTCCAACAAGGGGCCGGCTGTTCAGGGCCGGCCAAAGAATGTGAGCCACCACCATTAGGAGCCTTAGATGGATGACACCGCCTCGGACCCACTGCTGTCGCAGATGCGCCGGAACAGCCGATTCACCGAAGCCACCGGCCTGATCATTGACGAGGTCAGCAGCACCTCAGTCACCGGGCACGCGCAACTGGGCGAGGAGCACCATACCCCGTGGGGCGTGGTGCACGGGGGCGTGTACGCCTCGATGGTGGAAACCGCCGGTAGCGTCGGGGCCAGCTACGCGGTGGCCGACCGGCAGCAGTTCGCCGTAGGGGTGCACAATGCCACGGACTTCCTGCGGCCCACCAGTGCCGCCCAGGTGCGGGTCACGGCCCGGGCCCTCTTCCAGGGCCGGACCCAGCAGTTGTGGGAAGTAATCATCACCGACGTCGACAGCGGCAAGGACCTGGCCCGCGGGCAACTGCGCACCCAGAACATTCCGGCGCCACAGGATTCCGGGCAGTAGTCCTTCCACGAGGATCCCTTGTCACAGTTGATTTAAGATTCCCGCCCTGCCGCTTGTCGGGAGGCCGTTAAACGTCAGCGGGTGGCCTGCCTTCCCGAAGGAAAGCAGGCCACCCGCTGTACAGAAGTGGTCGAGAAGACTTACTTCTTGGCCGCAGCGACGACCTGCAGGCGCAGGTTGGCGCTGACGTCGTCGTGCAGACGAACGGTGGCGGTGTAGTTGCCGGTCGACTTGATCGACTCGGTCAGCTGGATGCTGCGCTTGTCCAGCTTGCCCAGGCCAGCAGCCTCAACGGCGTTGGCGACGTCGGCGGTGCGCACGGTGCCGAACAGGCGACCGGTGGCGCCAGCCTTGACGGTCACCTTGACCGGCTGGGACTTCAGCTTGGCAGCCAGTTCCTGCGCGTCCTCGAGGTTCGCGATGGCGCGAGCGGCACGTGCAGCCTTGATCGACTCCACCTGCTTCTCGCCGCCCTTGGTCCACACGATTGCGTGGCCGCGGGGCAGCAGGTAGTTGCGTGCGTAGCCGTTCTTGACCTCGACGATGTCGCCAGCGGTACCAAGACCGGATACTTCATTAGTCAGAATGATCTTTGCCATGGTGGTATCCCTCTTCCTTAACCGCGGCCAGCGCCGGAGTAAGGCAGCAGGGCCACTTCGCGGGCATTCTTGATAGCCTGAGCGATCTTGCGCTGTTCCTGCACGGACACGCCGGTCACACGACGAGCGCGGATCTTGCCGCGGTCGGAGATGAACTTGCGCAGCAGTGCGGTGTCCTTGTAGTCGATGACGGTGATGTCAGCGGCCTTCAAGGGGTTGGACTTTGGTTTGGGCTTACGGATTTCAGCCTTAGCCATCGTGGAGCTCCTTTAGTTTGGGAGCCCGCAGATTCCTCTGCGGGATGGTGAATAAATAGTGGTTAGAAAGGCGGTTCGTCGCTGCCGGGATTGCCCCAGCCGCCATGGTTGCCGCCGCTTGAGCCGCCGGTGCTCCACGGGTCGTTGGATGGTGCATTCCATCCGCCACCCTGCTGCTGTTGCTGCTGCTGTGGGGCACTTTGCTGCGGGGCGTTGGAGAAGCCTCCACCGCCGCCAAAGCCGCCGCCTCCGCCGCCGGAGCGCTGGGTGCGGGTGACCTTGGCCGAAGCGAAGCGCAGCGAGGGGCCGATCTCGTCGACCTCCAGCTCCATGACGGTGCGGCGTTCGCCTTCCTTGGTGTCGTAAGAACGTGAGCGCAGCCGGCCCTGGGCGATGACGCGCATGCCCTTGGTCAGCGACTCGGCAACGTTCTCTGCGGCTTCACGCCACACCGATGCACGAAGGAACAGGGCTTCGCCGTCCTTCCACTCATTGGTCTGGCGGTCGAAGGTGCGCGGAGTCGAAGCGATCGTGAAGTTCGCGACGGCGGATCCGGAGGGCGTGAAACGCAGTTCCGGGTCGGCGGTCAGGTTTCCGATCACGGTAATTACAGTCTCGCCTGCCATGCTCTCTCCTCAGGTTGTTCGAACGTTGTTCTTACGAAGTGGAAATGCTGCTCGCGTAATTAGACGCGGGCTTCTTCCGGACGAGTGACCTTGTGGCGCAGGATCTGCTCGTTAAGCTTCAGCTGACGCTCGAGTTCCGAGGAAGCGGCCGGCTCCGACTTGTAGTTCACTACAATATAGATGGCTTCGGACTTCTTCTGAATCTCGTAAGCCATCTTGCGACGGCCCCAGATGTCAACGTTGTCGATCGAGCCGCCGGCGGAGCGGATGACCTCGAGGTACTTCTCGATGGTCGGTTCCACGGTACGGTCGTCGACCTCGGGGTCGATGAGGACCATGAGTTCATAAGCACGCATGTGAACCCACCTCCTTTGGGCTAAACGGTCACGGTATTTCCGCAACAGGAGGTTCTTTGCGTTATCCAATGCCTCCCGTGCCCGCTTTTTGGGCACGATGCAGCACAGACTTTCCAATCCTACCCGATTCCCGGCGGCCGGGGATGCGCGGGTGGCCCAGATCATGTTCGATGAACCGCATGGCGCCCTGGTTCCCGTCTAGCGGCCGTCCAGGGCGGCCTCCAGGCGCTGGCCGAACACCGGTGCCAGGGTGCGCATGTAGGTGTCGGAAATATGGTGTTTGTCCCGGTAGACCAGCACGTTGCCGATCACGGCCGGGCACCGTTGTGCAATGCAGAACTGGTCACTGAAGTCCAGGACCTGCACGCGCGTTTCCCTGGCCGCCGCTTCGCGTGTCACGTCCCCCCGTTCGAAGGCCTTGGAGCGCGCAACGGAGCAGCGCGACAGATCCTGCTGATGCTGCTGCACGCAGTCCCGGGCATACTGCTTTGTTCCCGGGCGCGGGGTGTCCACCACGGCAAAGACATCCAGCCCGGCATCCTCCAGCTCGCCCCAGAGTTGTGCGTACCCCTGCGCCGGGTCACCGACGAACTCGGCCCCCGCCCAGTTCGCGGTGACGACGGCGTCAATGTCCGTGCGGGAGGTGAGCAGTTTCGTGGTCTGCTCGGTGGCCTGCCGGCAGCTGATGCTCCCCTGCCGTTCGGCCGTTCGCTCGCCCGCACTGTAGGGGCAGGAGTTCTTCAAGTAGGTGATTACCCTCCAGCCCCGCTGGGCGGCATGAGCGTGCAAGGCCTCATACCAGTGGGCGGCGTGGGAATCACCGACCAGGGCCAACGTGAAGGTGGCCTGCGGGCTGCCGGATTCACATTCGGTGATCGAGGTTGACTGTGGTTCCTGCACGCAGGACCCCAGTTGTGGCTGGTCCTGCTCGGCCGTGGCCGGGATGGGGACGATCTGGTTTTGGCGGGGCAACAGCGCCGGGGCGCCGGCGGTGACCGAGGCGGCCCCGAAGCCCTGGGGCGGCGCGTTGAGCAGGGCCGTGACTTCGCGCTGTTCGCGGTCGATGGACTGCTGCTGCAGCAGCACCGGGGTCAGCGCCAACAATGCCACCAGCCCCATGGCTACCGCCCCCGCCCCCAATGCGCGGGGCGGCGAACCTGCCAGTGGACGGTAATTCCGGGCCGGGTTTTCCACCAGATACAGGCTGGCGGCCGCCAGCGCCAGACTGATCCCCAGCAGCACCAGTGACTCCACCGGCGAGCGGTTGGCCCCGGTGAACTGTTCGGCAAAGACGATCAGCGGCCAATGCCACAGGTACAGCGAATAGGAAGCCAACCCCACCCACTGCACCCACCGCCAACGGACCACAGGCCGCAGCGATCCGGGGCCGCTGGTGTCCCCGGCCGCAATGATCGCTGCGCAGGCAAGCACCGGCAGCGCCGCGGCAATCCCGGGGAAGACCGTGGCCGCATCATAGTTCCCGGCCGCCCAGAGAATCAGGGCCAGCCCCAGCAGCACGGCGGCGTTGCGCACAGACCAGGCGCTCACCCAGCGTGGAAGGCGCAGCCTGCCAGCGGCGTGGGCGTGCACGGCCAGCGCGAGAAGCCCGCCGGCGGCCAGCTCCCAGATGCGGGTGGTGGTGATGAAGTAGCCAGCCGCGTTGCCGCGGTACCCAGTGAGGACCGAATAGCTCAGGGAAAGCCCGGCCGCGACGCTGAACCCCACCCACAGGACGCGTTCCAGGCGCGTCGGCGTGCCGGCCCCGCGCCCGGTGCGGGCGCTCAGCCAGCAGGCGCCGAGCACCAGCAGCGGCCAGAACAGGTAGAACTGTTCCTCAACGCCCAGCGACCAAAAATGCTGCAGCGGCCCCGGCGCCTGGTCGGCGGCCAGGTAGCCGACCGAGTCGGCCGCCAGCACCCAGTTCTGCACCGAGAACGTGGAGGCGAGCGCCTGGATCCCCAGCTCCTGCCATTGGGTGCGCGGCAGCAGCAGGAGGGATCCACCAACCACCGCCGCGATGACCACCAGGGCCGCGGGCAGGATCCGGCGGGCGCGGGCGGCAAAGAACGCGGGCAGGTTCACCGTGGCGGTGCGCTGCGCCTCGCGCAGCAGGTGCCCGGTAATCAAGAAGCCGGAGATCACAAAGAAGATGTCCACTCCGATGTACCCGCCGGGCAGCAGCCCCGGTTCCAGGTGGTAGGCGACCACCAGCAGCACCGCCAGGGCGCGCAGGGCCTGGATTTCGGGCCGGAAATTCTTTGCGGGCACGGAATTCGAGCTCATGGTCTTCGATCTGAGCATGCCCGAGTTAACTCCCGGTGACCAGATGATGACCAGTTGCGCGCCGCCCTGGCGGCGGGAATTATGCCGCGAAGAATTCCTTGGAGACCCTGCTCAGGTACCAGGGATCATCCACGCCGCACATTTCGCGGGCCGAATGCATCGACAGCAGGGGGATGCCCACGTCGATGGTGCGGATGCCAATCCGGGTGGCGGTCAGCGGCCCGATGGTGGAACCGCACGGCACCTGGTTGTTCGAGACGAACTCCTGGTACGGGACCTGCGCGGCCTGGCACCAGCCGGCGAAGGCCGCGGCGCCCACCGCGTCGGTGGCATAGCGCTGGTTGGCGTTGATCTTCAGCAGCGGCCCGGCGTTCAGCTGCGGACGGTTGGCCGGGTCATGACGTTCGGGATAGTTCGGGTGCACGGCGTGTCCGGCATCGGCCGAGAGGCACACCGAGTTGGCCAGGGCCCGGGCGGTGTGTTCGGCCCCGGCCTGGAAGGAGGCCTGGATCCGGGAGATCAGTTCCTCCAGGAACGGTCCGGCGGCCCCGGAGCGGGAGGCCGAACCCAGCTCCTCGTGGTCGAACGCCGCCAGCATCGCAATGTGATTGCCGCTGGGCTTGCGGAAGTGCTCAATCAGGGCGATCAGTCCGGCATGCACGCTGGAGAGGTTGTCCAGCCGCCCGGAGGCGAAGAAGTCCTTGCCGTGCCCGAACACTTCCCCGCGTTGGGCGGCGGCGGTGAGCACGTCATAGCCGGCGATCTGCTCGGCCTGCACCCCTGCCGCGGCGGCCAGTTCACCCAGGATGTCGGCCTCGGCCAGGTCTCCGGCCCCGAACACCGGGTTGGTGTGGGTCTGCTTGTCCAGCTTCAGGCCCTCATTGACCTGGCGGTCCAGGTGGATGGCCAGTTGCGGGATGCGAAGCAGTGGTTCGGTATGGGCCAAGTGCACCGAGCCGTCGCGCAGCACCAGCCGTCCGGCCAGCACCAGCTCGCGGTCCAGCCAGGAGTTCAGCAGTGGCCCGCCGTAGACTTCCACCCCGGCCTGCCACCAGCCGTTGGAACCGGTGGTCGGCTTCGGCTTGAGCTTGAATCCGGGGGAGTCGGTGTGCGCCCCGAGGATGTGGAAACCAGTGGTGGCCGTGGCGGCCTCGGGCTGCACCCAGGCGATGACCGCCCCGTCGCGCACCACGTAGTAGCCGCCGGCGCCCAGTTCCCAACCCTGGGTTTCATCCAGTGCGGTGAACCCGGCCGCGTCCAGGCGCCGGGCGGCGGTGGCGGCGGCGTGGTAGCTGGAGGGCGAGGTGGCGACATACTCGGCGAGGTCGGCAATATGGGCCATAGCAGCGGCGTGTGCCATTACTGGATGCTCACTTCCTTCATGGGGTTGCTCGGCCCGTCGGCGTTGGCGGGGCCTTCTCTAGCTTAGCCCTCCGCCGCCTGGCTCACAGTTGCCCTCCGGGGGCAGGGCAAGGGCCGGGGCGCTTCAGCGCCCCGGCCCCCTTATCCGGCTACTGGCCCTCGTCCTGCTGCTGGGCGTCGCCGCGGGCGTTTTGCTCGGCGACCGGTTCGACAGCGTCCTGGACCTCCTGGGGATCGGTGTCATCCGGGAAGGGCTCGGTTTGCCGGTGGGCTTCGACGTGGTCCGGCTGCTTGCCCTTGACCATCCCCTCGGTCTCCTGCTTCATCTGGTCATCGAGATTTGATCCGTGTTTGGTGTTGCCGCGTTCGGCCATGACGTTCTCCTCCCTACGTGGCTGCGCCACGCTCGTGCCGGTTGGGTGCCTCACGCTAGCACCGCACCGGAGGTGACAGAAGGCATTGCGGGTGATCCCCAAGAAACGTTCAGGCTGCCGGGCCACGCCGGTGGCGCAGGACGCGTTCGTCGGCGCTGACTGGGAATCCGCACTGTGCTACCCCGCCGCGGCGGCAGCCGGGAGATGATGTGCCCATGTGGATTGGATGGATCGAGTTTGACCTGCTGCTCGGCGACGTGCACTCGCTGAAGCAGAAGCGTTCGGTGGTGCGCCCGGTCATTGCCGAGATCAAGCGGAAGTTCGAGGTTTCCGCGGTGGAAAGCTCCCACCAGCAGCTGCACCGCCGCGCCGGGGTCGGGGTGGCGGTGGCCGCCGCCGACGCCGCCCGCATGGTGGAGGTGCTGGACGCGGTGGAGCGGCTGGTCGCTTCCCGGCCCGAGGTGGATTTGCTTAGCGCCCGGCGCGGGACGCATTCCTCCACGGACGACTAGATTTCCCGGGCCGGCGGGGGTGCGCTTAGTAGTCCAGGCCCTGGGAGGGGATCACCAGCCCGGTCTCATAGGCGTAGACCACCGCCTGCACGCGGTCACGCAAGTGCAGTTTTGTCAGGATGCGGCGCACATGGGTTTTCACGGTCGCCTCGGAGAGGAAGAACCGGTGGGCGATCTCCGCATTGGACAGCCCCTCGGCGAGCGCGCGCAGCACCTCCTGCTCGCGCGGGGTCAGGTCATCGAGCAGCGGGTCGCGTTCCAGGGTCCCTGCCGGGCGTGCCGGGGAACCCCCCGCGGCGGTGCGCACATAGGTTTCCAGCAGCCGGGCTGTCACCCGCGGGGCGACGACCGCGTCCCCGCTGGCGACCAGGCGGACCGCGGAAACCAGCTCCTCGGGGGCCACGTCCTTGAGCAGGAAGGCGCTGGCCCCGGCCTGCAGTCCGGAGAACGCGTACTCGTCGAGGTCGAAGGTGGTCAGGATGATGATCTTGGTTTCCGGGTGGGCCTTGGCCAGCCGCTCAGTGGCCTCGATGCCGTCCATCCGGGGCATGCGCACGTCCATGAGCACCACGTCGGGGGCCAGGGTTTCGGCCTGGGTCAGCGCCTCGAGCCCGTCGGCGGCCTCCCCCACGATCCGCATGTCCTGCTCCCCCTCCAGGATGAGCCGGAAGCCCATGCGCAGCAGCGGCTGGTCATCGACCAGCATCACCTTGATCATTTGTTCCATCGGGACTCCTCCTTGGGTGTGGTGCGCTGGGGCGCGTCGGTGTCGGGCAGCTGCAGGCAGGCCTTGACGATCCACCCGCCGTGGGCGCCGGGTCCGGCGTTGACGCCCCCGCCGAACAGTGCGGCCCGTTCGCGCATGCCACGCAGCCCCTGCCCGGAGCCGGCGCTGGGCCCGCCGCTTCCCTGTCCGTTGTCCACCACCTCGATGCGCAGTGCCTGCCGGTCCCGGTCCAGGCGCACCGAGACGGCGGTGACGTTTCGAGCGTAGCGCAGCGCGTTGGTCAGCGACTCCTGCACAATGCGGTGCACGGTGAGCTGGAAGGCGGCGTCCTCCGGCAGCGGCTCACCGGTGTAGGTGTAGGTCAATGGCAGGCCGGCGACCCGGAAGCCCTCCAGCATCTGGGCCATGGACCCCTCGGTGGGCTGCGGGGCCAGCTCCCCGCCCTCGGTGTTGCGCAGCACCCCCAGCATCCGGCGCATGTCGGCCAGGGCGGCCCGCCCGGTGCCGGAGAGTTCGCTGAGCACCGATTCGGCGCGGGCCGCGTCCTTGCGCCCCACCACCCGGGCTCCGTCGGACAGGGCGATCATCACCGACAGCGAGTGGGCGACGACATCATGCATCTCCCGGGCGATGCGGTTGCGTTCCTGCACCTGGGCCAGGCGGGAGACCTGGGAGGCCCAGTGGTTCAGCTCGGCCTCGTGGATCCTCGAGTTGCGCACGTTCAGCCCGATGATGGCGGCGGTGAGGTACACGGTGGCCAGCAGACCGCCGGCCACCCCCAGGAACAGTGCCTGTCCGCCGTAGTCGTCCACGGTGGTGCCGTCCTCGAAGACCAGTCCGCTGGTGCCGGGGTAGCCAATAACCAGCAGCAACAGCAGCTGGAACGCGGCGGCCAGCACCGCCAGCGGGATGGAGCGCTTGCCCGAATAGTTCGTTCCCACGCTGTACAGGGCGATGATCATCCCCACCCCGGAGTAGCTGGCGTCGTTGCCTGCCAGTACCATTCCGGCGCAGTCCAGCACGAATACGATCACCAGCACGCTCATCGGCGCCCGATTGCGCCACAGCAGGGCCACGCCGACCGCGAGCATCAGCAGCAGCACCCCGACCGGGTTGAAGTCGCTGATGTAGGCGGCCGGTACGAAGGAGAGCAGGCTCAGGAACAGGTACACCGCCGAGGTGCCCACGGCGACGAACACCGGGTGCTGGCGCAGGTAGCGGCGGATCCAGCCCACCCGCTTGGCGGTGATCGCGTCGAAGGAGACCACCGGGTCGGCGGTATCGGACTGGCTCATGATCCCCAATATAGTCCCTGGCCAGTGCGTCCGCTCCGGGTGCCGCGGGCGGTCACCTAGATGTCCCGGGCCTTGACCAGGATCCCGGCCAGCACCAGCGGGATCAGCATCCAGCCGCCCACCACCAGCAGCTGCTGCCAGGTTTCCCAGTCCGAGGGGTAGCTCAACGGCAGGGCCAGGGACATGCCAGCCTGGTCGGGCAGGAACGGGGCGACCTTCTGGAACCAGTCCACCAGCGAGGCGATGATGCTGGTGGCGATCGGCACCACGAAGAACAGGGCCACCAGCACCGTGATGCCCCCGGCCGAGTTGCGCAGCATGGTGCCCAGCGCCAGCCCGATCATCGTCACCATAACCAGGTACAGGGTGCCGAACCACATGGCGCGCTGGAACGGTTCGGAGGTGAAGTTCAGCGGCATCGAATACATCTGGGCCAGCGGCTTGCACACCAGGTAGGATAGGGCGAAGGAGGCCAGGCCCACCACGACGGTCACCCCGGTCATCAGCAGCGCCTTGGCCGTGAGCACCCGCAAGCGCTGCGGGCTGGCCAGGAAGGTGCTCACCGCGGAACCGGTGGTGAACTCCCCGCTCATCAACAGCACGGCCAACGCGCCGATGATCAGCTGGGCGAAGGAGAGCCCGGAACCGATCATTTCGGCCACGAACCCCTCCGAGGCCATGTCCGGCATGCCCGGGGTGCCGGCGGCCGGCGTGCCGGCGACCATCCCCACGCTCCACAGCACCAGGGCCGCGAAGCCGACCATCACCAGGATGGAGACGGCCACCAGGATCCGGGTGGAGGTCAGGGCGAAGAACTTGATCGCCTCCCCGCGCAACACGCCCCAGAGGCTGACGTTGCCGCCCAGAACGGGCACTGCGTGCTTGCTCATCGGTGGTCCCTTCGTGCTGCCAGTTCCTGCTCGGACTGGGTCTGGTATTCGATTGCGTCGCGGGTCAGCTCCATGTAGGCGTCCTCCAGGGTGCGCTGCAGCGGACGCAGTTCGCTGAGCACCACCCCGGTTTCCAGGGCGCGGCGCCCAATGTCCTGGGAGCTGGGCCCGTAGACCTTCAGCGTGGTGGCGTCCTCGCGCACCAGCTGGACCCCCTCGGCCGCCAGCGCGTTCATCAGCACCTCCAGCTGCTCGGACTTCACCAGGGTCTGGCGCACCTCGGCCTCCAGGAACTGGCTGATCGGGGCGTCGGCCATGATCCGTCCGCGCCCAATCACGATCAGGTGGTCGGCGGTCTGCGCCATCTCGCTCATCAGGTGGGAGGAGATGAACACGGTCTTACCCTCGGAGGCCTGGTGGCGGGCCAGGGTGCGCACCCAGGCCACCCCTTCCGGGTCCAGGCCGTTGACCGGCTCATCCAGGATCAGCACCCGCGGGTCCCCCAGCAGGGCGGTGGCGATCCCCAGCCGCTGGCCCATGCCCAGGGAGAAGCCGCCGACCTTCTTGCGCGCCACCTGGCGCAGCCCGGTCAGCTCCAGCACCTCATCCACCCGGGAAAAGCTGATCCCGTGGGTGGCGGCCATGGCGCGCAGGTGGGAGCGCGGGGTCAGTGACTTGTGCACGCTCTTGGCCTCCAGCAGCGTGCCCACCTCGGTCAGCGGGTGGCGGGATTCACCCAGGCGGCGGCCGTTGACCGTCACCTGCCCGGCACTGGGGCGGGCCAGTCCCACAGCCATGCGCATGGTGGTGGACTTGCCGGCGCCGTTGGGGCCGAGGAACCCGGTGACCATCCCGGGCTGGACCGTGAAGGAGACGTTGTCCACCGCGGTCTTCGCGCCATATCTCTTGGTTAGCTGCTGGGCCTGAATCATGCTTTCAGCCTAGGCTCTGCTCGTCGGGCGGTCACCGCCCGCAATGTTGATTTTGCTGATCCCCCATAAGGATGAGTTCACCCCGCCCCGGGCGGGGACCGGGCCTAGTTCAGCGACTGGTTCAGCGAAAAGACCAGCCCGAAGATCAGCACCGCGGCAAAGGGCAGGGCCAGCACCACGAAGGTCTTCCACTGGTCGCGGGCGATGGCGATGAATTCGCGCAAAAATGCGCTGGGCCGGTAGTAGGCGGCGGTCTTGCCGCCGAAGGAGGCAGCGTCGTAGCCCAGCTGACGGGAGGCCAGGGCGGCGCGCAGGCTGTGGTAGTCGCTGGTGACGATCCACAGGCCCTCTTCCCGGCCCTGCTCCCGGAGCAGCTGGTGGGAGTACTTCAGGTTCTCCACCGTGTCCCGGGCCCGGTCCTCCACCAGGATCCGCTGCCGGTCGATCCCCTGCTCCTGCAGGTAGCGGGCCATGCTCACGCCCTCCGGCTCCGCTTCGTCACTCCCCTTGCCGCCGCTGGGCACAATCCAGGCGCTTTCCGGCGGCAAGCGGCGGAAGAGCTCAATCCCCTTGTCCAGCCGTCCGCGCAGCAGCGCCGGCACCGTGCCGTCGATTGTTCGCGAGCCGAGCACCACAATCCCCGAGGGGTCCTTGTAGACCGGGAACTTGGCGTACACCCAGGCGTAGAGCAGCACCATGGCGAACATCATGGCGGTGAACACGGAACCCATGAACAGCACGAACGCGCTGACCAGCCCCAGCCAGTGGTGGGAGAGCACCAGCAGCACCGCTAGCGCCGGAAGCCCCAGCACCAGCAGCCCGGCGATCAGCGAGAGCAGGTTGCCCAGCCGGGCCCCCTCCCGGCGCCACATCAGCACCCCATTGTAGATCAGCACCCCGGCGAAGATCAGGACCATCAGCGGCAGCGAGAACAGCAGCAGCGCCAGCACGAATCCGGCCCCGGGCACCGTGCTGGACAGCGCCTCGGTGATGCTGCTCAGCGTCAGCAGCACCGCTGGCAGCAGGACGGCGGCGTTGATCAGGCGGCGCGGTTCGGAGCGGTACATCCAGATGAAGACGATCCACAAGGTGGCAAGGGTGATCAGTGTGGCCATGCCTCGATCCTATTTCATCACCGGTTTCCGCGGCCGGACATGGCGCTGCCGGGATTCAGCGGATCCCGAACTCATGGGACAGCATGGCCTTTGCCCCCAGATAACCGCCCATGCCGTGCACCGACGGGCCCGGAGGGGTGGCCGAGGAGACCAGGTACAGTCCCTTGGACTGCAGCCACCACGGATTGGTGCTCACCCGGGGGCGCCGGATACTGCCCAGCAGATCCATGGTGCCCCCGGACAGGTCGCCGCCCACCAGGGCAGGGTTTTGCCGCTGCAGTCCGCGCGCGGTACGCACATGCTGTTCGAGCACCACGTCCCGGAAGCCGGGGGCGGCAGCCTCAAGCTGGGCTGTGATGCGCGGTGCCATGTTGGCATCGGAGCCCAGCGGGACATGGCAGTAGGCCCACAGCACCTGCTGCCCGCCGGGGGCCCGAGTGGGGTCAAACTGTGAGGGCTGGGAAACCAGCACGAACGGATGATCGGCGGGACGACGGCGACTTTCCCGTTCGGTGCGCAGCACCTGCCGGGCGGTACCGGCCAGGTGGATGGTGCCGGCCTGGGCCAGCAGCGGATCCCTCCAGGGCACCGGTTCACGCAGCACATAGTGCACTACGCAACTGCCTGGGGAACGCCGGGGATTCGCCAGCCGCTGTGCCAGGGCATGCGGAATCCGACCTCGCCCGAGCCGGGCGGCGGTTTCCGGGGAGGTGTCCAGCAAGATGGTCTGCGCGTCCATTTCCCCGAGTTCTTCGATGCGGCGCCCGGTCTCAATCCGTCCTCCGTGGGCCCTCAGCTCGGTGGCCAGCGCCTGGCTGATCGCCTGGGAGCCACCCCGGGGTATCGGCCACCCGCCCGCGTGGGCAGCAGCGGCCAGAAACAATCCGGCTCCGGCACCGGCCGGTCCGCGCGAACCACCGGCCACATGGGCGGCGCAGCCGGCCAGCAGCGCGGCCGCCTTCGGGTAGCGTCGGCTCAATGCCTGTTGCAGGCCCATTCCGCCCAGGGTCGCGGCCCCGAACGCGGTCAGCGTTCCAGGATGGGCGGGTAGTCGCAGCAACGGATTCAGCAGGGTGTCCCCCAGCTGGTTAATCCGCTGCACCAGCGGACCCAGGAGTCCGGCGAACACCGCGCCCTGCCCAAGGGGTAGGTTCGAGCCCGAATCCAGGTGCTCTACGGTCCGGTCCAGATCCTGCCAGGCGTAGGCGGTGCGCTGGTCGAGCACGTGGGCGTAGGACATCTGGGGCACAAGGAAGTCCACTCGTTCGCGGACCTTCAGGTCGGCGAACGCCGGGGAGAGCAAAGCCATGGGGTGCACCGCGCTACCCACATCGAAGACCGCCTCGGACCCGTCCAGGGGGATGGTGCGCGCGGCGCCGCCGATGGTGGTGTTGGCCTCGTAAACCGTGACATCCAGTCCTGCCCGTGCCGCCACACACCCCGCCGCCAGCCCGTTGGGTCCGGCCCCGACCACGGCGACCCGGCTCATTCAGCGCTCCTACCGCCGGCGGAGGTGGTGGCTTCGAAAGGGATGCTCCCACGCCGACTTCGCACAATGCTCCAACTGATCCGGTCATCCGCCCCGGCGAACGGGCCGGCTTGCGGGTCTTCTTGGCCTACCGCTCTGACTGGGTCATATTCCGGTTTTAGAATACTTTGAACGACACGGAACATAAGGTATCCGAGCATGAACATATGGGCCAGGACCAACACGACGTAACCCGACTCGGGGAACGCGTGATTGGCCTCCACCTCCGAGGAGTAGCTGTGGATGTAGAACCACAATCCATAAAAGTGCAGCACCTCCACCGCCATCCACACAGTGAATTCCTTCCACCGCGGCAACGCCAGGGCAAAGAGCGGAATAAGCCACACGATGAACTGCGGCGAATACACCTTGTTCACCAGCACGAACGATCCCACAATCAGGAACACCAGGCTCGCCACTCGCGGACGGTGCCGGGCGAAGAAGGTCAACAACGCCACCGCCACGCAGGCCAGGAAGAACAGAACCAGCCCCAACCGGGAGATGGCCTGGGCCTCCAAATGCACCATCCCCGGCACCTTCGCGGCGACAATGTTCCACACGTGCCAGAAACTGGATAGTCCGGCACCGCGTTCGGAAGTGAACTTGAAGAAGTGGGCGAAGGACTCGGGGAAGGCCAGGGCGTAGGGCATGTTGACCGCCAGCCACGCCGCCAATGCCGACCCGCCGGTCACGGCAAAAACCCGAAGCTTGCCGGTGCGCAGCGCAAGGACAAGCACGGCGCCCAGGAACAGGACCGGGTACAGTTTTGTGGCGGTCCCCAAACCAATGAGCACTCCCGCCAACACCAGGTGCCGACGTGCAAAGCTGAGCATCCCCAGCGCGAGCAGGGCCACTGCCCACATGTCCCAGTTGATGCTTGCCGTCAAGATCATCCCGGGGGCAATGGCGACCATGGCCGCGTCCCACGGACGACGCCCGGCCATGCGGGCAGTGCACAGGACGGTCACCAGCCAGAGCACCGAAACCAGGACCAGGTTGAGGTCAAAGTACAGCAAGGCGCGGTTCACTGCCGTCTCCGGAACCAGGGCCGCCACCCCGGAAGCGGCCGCGCTCATCAGCACCGGGTACTCGAATTCGGCTCCCGCGCTGAAAGGGGCCCACGGATTTTCGGCAAAGCCCCGCGCTCCGAAGAGCGGAACCCAGTCGGTGTAGCAGGCCATGAGGTAGGGATTCTGCCCCGTCCAGCCGTTGACGCGGCATGGGTTCTTGGCCAGTAGCATCAAAAGCGAACCGGTGACGGTGAGGATGATCAGCACTCGTTCGACCGTAAAAATCCCCGGGCTCACCCGCCCGGGATCGCTGCGCCGCCCCAATGGACCACCAATAACGCGAGTGAACTGACGCAGGAAGGCGTCACTGCGCGAGGGCACGGTGATCCGCCACGGCTGGCGGGTCTGCTGTCGCTTTCTTGGCTCACCCATGATCCCCACCCTAGTTGTTGGAAATGTCGAAGACCCGCATCAGGCCCGCTTGTCCTGCATGTGTTAACGCATGACCCCGCGTCCCACCGCTTCCTGGGCGTCGCTGCGTTTTCCGCCTGTACCGCCGACCGGCGGAAGGTAAAGCGGACGCCGGCTCAAGCACTGCCAGCAACCCACCCGCCAATCCCCGGGCTTCCAGCTTGTCTTGGGCCGCAAGGACTGTGGGTGGCTTTCTGAACCAAATGGACGGGGCATTTCCGGCCCGCGTTGAATTCCCTCCCCGGCGAAACCTGTCACCAGCGAAGAACCAGGCGCTCGAGCAGCACTTGCGCCGCCCGCCAGGGACGTTTCTGAAAATGCAGGACATGCAATCTACTGTCGGCGCGTTGGCCAACTTCCGACCCGCTTATAGTGAGGACATGGAAACGGGGCAGCAGCGGGCCATGGACGCGGCCATTGAACTGGTGGGGACCCAGGGGCTGCGTGCCCTGACCCATCGTCGGGTGGATGAACATGCCGGTCTGCCCGCGGGTTCCACCTCCAACTACGCCCGCACCCGGGCGGCCCTGGTACATGCGGTCATGGATCGGATCATCGAGCTGGAAGCCCGGGCCACCGAGGCGGCCACGATGCCGGCAACGGCCGCACAGCTGCTGGAGTCCATGGCCCGGCTGATCGATGCGACCACCGGCGAGCGCCGGGTGCTGAGCACCGCGCGGCTGATCCTGTTCATGGAGGCCAGCCACGATGAGCGGTTGCGGGAACGGGTCACGGCCGGCCGGGTGATCCTCGAGCGTTTTGTCACCGCCGCCCTGCAACGCCTGGGCGCCGGGGATCCCCAGTCCGGGGCCAGCGCACTGATGGCGTGCGCGGAGGGCATCATCCTGCACCGCATCGTGCGCCAGGACCGCTCGGATGCCCGGCCCGCACTGCGCCTGGTGCTTTCCGGCATCCTTCCTATCGACCCGGTCGGTGCGTAGGCGGGTAATTACACCTGCACTTCACCCCGCGTTTACCCAAAGGGTGCGCAACGGTTAACTCCGGCTCCTAGCGTCAAGGACGTGAGCAATACCAACCAGCCCAGCGTCTTGGCGATCATCCCGGCCCGTGGAGGATCCAAGGCGGTACGGCTCAAGAACCTGCGCAAGGTCGGCGGCCAGAGCCTGCTGGGCCGTGCGATCCAATCGGCCCAGGCCGCGGCCTCAGTCAGCGAAGTCGTGGTCAGCACCGATCATGAACAGATCCGGCAGGAGGCCCTGGCCTACGGCGCCAGCGTTGTCGACCGCCCGGCCGAAATCGCCGGGGACACGGCCAGCAGCGAATCGGTGCTCCTGCACGTGCTCGCCCAGCGCGAGGAGCACCCGCAGATCACCCTGTTCATCCAATGCACCTCCCCCTTCATCGACCCGGCGGACCTGGATGCCGCGGTGCAGCAGGTGGCCTCCGGCAAGGCCGATGTCAGCTTCGCCGCGGTCCCCGATCACGGCTTCCACTGGGGCCTGTCCCCGGAGGGCGCGGCGGTGGCCGTTGGCCACGACGCCGCGCACCGCCCACGCCGCCAGGACCGGGAACCCAGGTTTCGGGAAACCGGCGCCTTTTACGCCATGCACACCCCCGGCCTGCTGGCCAGCGGGCACCGCTTCTTCGGGACCCTGGCGATCCAGCAGGTACCGGTGGAGCACGGCATCGACATCGATTCGGAAGCCGACCTGCACTGGGCGGACCAGCAGGCGACCGGCGCCGCCGGACACATCGAGGTGGATGCGGTGGTCACCGACTTCGACGGGGTGCACACCCCGGACACCGCCTATCTGGATGAGCGGGGCACCGAATCGGTGCGAGTTTCGCGTTCGGACGGGATGGGGGTCGAACGGCTGCGGGCGGCCGGGGTGAAGTTCTTGATCCTGTCCAAGGAACGCAACCGGATCGTTTCCGCCCGCGCCGCGAAGCTGCAGGTGGAGGTCGCCCAGGGCATTGAGTCCAAGGCCGAGTACCTCTCACGCTGGATGGCCGATGAGTCCATCAATCCCGCTCGGGTGGCCTATTTGGGCAATGACATCAATGACGTGCCCGCCATGGAACTGGTGGGTTGGCCGGTCACCGTGGCCGATGCCCGTCCCGAGGCCCACCGTGTGGCCCGACACCGACTTACCCGTGCCGGAGGGTCCGGCGCGGTGCGTGAACTGGCCGAACTCGTGTTGGCCGCGCGCAGCAGGTAAAGACCGTCCGGGGCTGGTCCGCAGCCCCACGACCACAGACTTTCCACCACTACGAAAGGCAGTATCCATGACCACCGTGAACACCGAAATCAAGCCCGTTGCCATCGGCGAGCACCTGCTCGGTGCCGGCCAGCAGGTGTACGTGATCGGCGAAATCGGAATCAATCACAACGGTGACATCGAGATCGCCAAGCAGCTGATCGACGTGTCGGCGGCCGCCGGGGCGAACGCGGTGAAGTTCCAGAAGCGCACCCCGGAGGTCTCCACCCCGATGGACATGCGCGACAAGATCCGCTCCACCCCGTGGGGCGAGATGACCTACCTGGACTACCGCTACCGGGTCGAGTTCGACCAGGCCCAGTACAAGGAGCTGATCTCCTACGCCGCCTCCAAGGGCATGCACGCCTTCGCCTCCCCCTGGGACGTTCCCTCGGTGGAGTTCATGGAGGCCCAGGGCGCGGTGACCCACAAGGTCGCCTCCGCCTCGGTCACCGACCTGGAGCTGCTGCGGGCGCTGGCCGAGACCGGCAAGCCGATCATCCTGTCCACCGGGATGTCCACCATCGAGCAGATCGACAAGGCCGTGGAAACCCTGGGCACCGACAAGCTGGTGCTGATGCACGCCACCTCCACCTACCCGCTGCCCCCGGAGGAGGCGAACCTGCGCACCATCGAGACCCTGCGCGATCGCTACCAGGTGCCGGTGGGCTACTCCGGGCACGAACGCGGCCTGCAGATCTCCCTGGCCGCCGTCGCCCTGGGCGCGGTCACCGTGGAACGCCACATCACGCTGGACCGCACCATGTGGGGCTCGGACCAGGCCTCCTCGCTGGAGCCCAAGGGCTTCGAGGCGCTGATCCGCGACATCCGCATCCTGGAGCAGGCCATGGGCGACGGGGTGAAGAAGGTCTTCCCCGGTGAGCTGGCCCCGCTCTCGCGCCTGCGCCGCGTCGACGGCTAACCCGGTCCCGCCCGGGAACCACCCCTGATTCCGGGGCCCGCCACGGGCCCCGGAATTCGCGCTTTGCCCGGCCTGGCCCGCCGCAGCCCCCTCCCCCCGCCACCTGCCCCCGCATGAAAGATCCGCAGTGACCGCAACGCACACCCCCACCGGAACCGCACGGGTTCCGGGATTGATCAGCGTCATCATCCCGGCCTACAACCAGGAGCCCTTCATCAACGACGCCCTGGACTCGCTGGTCGCCCAGCGCCTGGGCCGCCATCGCCTGCAGGTCATCGTGGTCGATGACCACTCCAGCGACCTGACGCCCACCCTGGTGCAGGACTACCGGGGCCGCTTCGAGGACCTGCGGCTGATCACCCACCCGGAAAACCGCGGGGTGTCCGCGGCCCGCAACACCGGGTTGGCGGCGGCCACCGGCAGCTACGTCACGTTCCTGGACCCGGATGACTGGTTTTCCCGCGACCACCTGGCCTCCCTGGCCGACGGGCTGGAACGGCTCGAGGTGGACTTCGTGCGCTGCGACCAGGTGCGGGTGCGCGGCACCAGCCGCAGCATCCACCGTGCCCCGCAGGCGCTGCACAATGTGGTCCTGGATCCGCGGGAGGACATCCTGCCGGTGGATGCGGCCAGCATGATCGACTACCCGTATGTGTTCACCGGCATGTACCGCCACGACGTGCTGGGCGACACCCAGTGGTTCGACCCGGCGCTGGCCACCTGCGAGGACCGGCCCTGGCTGTGGCGGCTGTACCTGTCCAGCACCAGCTACGCGGTGGTGGGTGAGGCCAGCCAGTTCTACCGGCGCAACCTGCCCGGCTCCCTGACCCAGGTGTTCGACGAACGCCAGCTGCACTTCATCCCGGCCTTCGGCCAGATCGTGCAGCTGGTCAGCCAGGACCGGGAGGCCGACCGCTTCCTGCCCAAGGCGCTGCGCCAGTTCTTCGCGATCGCCTGCCACCATCTGGACCGCATCGGGCAGTTCCCCGCCGCGCTGGCCGCCGAGCTGCGCCGCCAGCTGGGGGCCGCCCTGGCCCAGCTGCCGCCCAGACCGATGGCCGAGGCGCTGGAACAGCTGGACCCGCGCCGGCGCAAGCTGCTGCGCACCGTGTACACCCCGGCGCCGGTGGGGGTGGGAGCATGATCCAGCTGCTTGCCGCCTCCACCAGCTTCCAGGTCATGTGCCTGGCGGCGATGCTTGACGCCGGACTGCTGCCCCCGGCCGAGCGCCGCATCCTGGTGCTGGCCAACGGCTCAATGGCCCCGGAGCTGACGGTGCCGCTCGATGAGGTGCCCGGCTTCCCGGCCCTGGCCGAGCGTTTCGATGCCGTCGTGGACTTCGGGGCGCTGATCGCCCCGCGCCGGGTCGGGGCCTTCAACCCGCGCACCGAGGAACTGGTGACCTTCGAGCGCCTGCTGCGCACCGCCTGGGGCCTGGGCCGCGAACCGGTGCACCTGGTGCTCGAGTCGATCCAGGTCAATCCGGCCCAGGCGCTGGCCCGGATCTTCCACGACGCACCCATCACCGTGCATTCCGATGGCCTGATGTCCTACGGGCCCACCCGCAGCAGGCTGCCGCGCCCGATCGCCCAGCGGATCGCCGGCACCTGCCATGTGGATCTGGTGCCGGGGCTGCGCCCGCTGCTGCTGCACGAGCTGTGTCCACGGCGCACCGTGGTGCCGCTGCCGGCGCTGCGCCGGGTCTTCGACGAGGTGGCCCGCGACCCGCAGGTCACCGGGCTGCTGCCCCGGGTGCCGGCCGACCATGCCCTGGTGCTCGGCCAGTACCTGGGGGCGCTGGGACTGCTGGATGATGAGCAGGAACTGGAACTGCACCGTCAGATGCTGCAGGAGGCCGCTGACTGCGGAGCCGGGCACGTGGTGTTCAAGCCGCACCCCAGTTCCTCCCCCGCCTCGGCACGCAGGCTCGCCGTCCTCGCCGCACAGCAGGGCCTGGGGTTCACGCTGCTGCGCACCCCGCTGCTGGCCGAGACCGTGATCGGGGCGCTGCGCCCGCAGCGCGTCATTTCCTGCTTTTCCACCGCACTGGTCACCGCCCACTACATGCTCGACATACCGGTCAGCGCGGTGGGCACCGACGCGCTGCTGCAGCACCTGGCCCCGTACCAGAACTCGAACCGGATCCCGCTGACCCTGATCCACGCGCTGTTCCGCCAACAGCTGCCGGCCCCCTCCCGGGTGCGGTCGGGTTCGGTGGATGAGCTCAGCGCCCTGGTGCGCGCCGTGTCGTACTGCATGCAGTCCGGGCAGCTCGAATCCCTGCGCGCCCAGACCGAAGAGTACCTGGAAGCCAACTATGCGGCCCACCCGGAGTACTTCAAGCGCCGCCGGCTGGCCAAGCTGGACCTGCCCCCGCGCTGGGCCCACCCCAACTCGCAGCGCAGCCCCGTGCTCCGGTTGCGTCGCGCCGCCGGCCGCTCGGTGCGCGGCATGCAACGCCGCGGGGCGCGGGCCTTTAGCAGCATGGCCCGTCGCCTGGAGTCGGGAGCGCGCGGGTGAAAAAGATCGTGCACCGTCCGCAGGCGGAGGTCAGCCGGCCACGCTTCGGCCACTGCCGAGTCTGGGTCGAATCCCCACTGCAGCTGCTCTCTGCGGTGGAAACCCATGCAGCGGGGCTGCTGGGCAGCAACACCCGAATCGTGCCACGGCAAAACATGCCGCTGGAGGCCACCACCAAAGCACTGCTGCAGGCCGCCCCCCGCGGGCTGGCGATTGCCGAGCCCTCCCGCAACCCACCGGCACCGCTGTCCACCGATGAACGCTGGGTCACCGGGGACGCCTACTCGGGCAGGGTGCAGCGTGCCCTGCTGGGGCCGGTGCAATCCCGTGAAGTGGTCATCATCGACGACGGGCTCGCCACCTTGGCGCTGATCCGCCAGCTGACCAGCCAAGATCCGGTACCACTGGTGCGTGAGCGGGTGGAGAACTCCGCGGGCCGCAGGGCACTGGGACTGGCGCTGTGGTACCGGCTGCGTTTAATGGCGCGCGATCAGCGCCTGCTGATCGTCTCCGCCCTGGACGTGGATGAGCCCACGCGCGAACGCATGGAGCAACTGGGCATCAAGTTTGCCCAGCACCGCTTCGAATGGCTCGCCGCCCAACCCGTGGCCGAGAGCTTCGCCGAACCCACCTTGGTCATCGGCTCGGCGATGAGCACCGACGGGCTGATCCATCCCGAGCCGTATCTGGAATGGCTGCGTGATGTGGCCCAGGACGGGCCGCTGGCGTATTTTCCGCACCGCCGCGAAACCCCGCGCCTGCTCGAGCTGATTGGCCGGATCCCCAATGTCCGGCTCAAGGAGCACACCATTCCCATTGAGATGCGCCTGCGCCGGTTGCGCTCCGGTCAGCTAATCCGCTCCTTGCCCTCCACAGTGGTGCCTTCGCTGCGCCTGCTGCTGGGTACGCAACGTCACCAGGTCATTCCCCAAGCGGTGCCCGAACACTGGTGGACCGCCGCGACATCCCGGCAGCTGCGCGAGCACCTGTCCAATTCCCTGAAGGTGTGATGCCCGGTGACTCCCTCCATCTTGGCCGTGGCCGACTCCGACTCGTACCTGAAGCTGGCCGCCCATCTGCTGCACCAGCTCGGCGACGGATGGCGGCGGCGGGTCGTGGTTGTCCGCACCCCCACAAGCCCCACCGACGAGCAGATCCGGGCGGCGTTCAGCGGCACGGATTTGGACCCGCAGCACGTCCAAATTCTGCCGCTAAGTCACCTCACCGCCGGTACCGTCACCGAAGATGTGCTGTTCGCTTCGGCCACCGGGCCGATTGTCTCGGAAATTTATGCCAGGATCCTGCGCAGCGAACCGGTCGATGCACGCCGCACGGCGCTCGTTTCGGCGCTGCCCGGAGTAGCTTTCCCCGCGACGGCGAAAGGCTGGAACTATCGTCGGGCAGGGGATGCCTTCATCTGCCATTCGCACGCCGAGGTGCGGGATTTCTCCTTCCTGGCCGACTCCGAACCCGGCCACCAGCCCACCCTGTTGCTGGGCAAGTTGCCGTTTTTGACCAGTCCTGGCTTCCCCGCCACTTGTAGCCAGCCGATTAACCGAGTCGTGTTTGCCGCCCAGGCCAAGGTTCCGAGCGCACGTGATGAGCGTGAACAGATCCTGCTGGCTCTGGAAGGCACGGCCCGGATGAACCCGGGTACCGAGGTCATCATCAAGTTGCGCGCCCGGGCCGGAGAACCGCAAACACATCTGGAGCAATACCCTTATGACGCGCTGTTGGAGCAGATGGTCCAGGACGGACGGCTCTCCCGGACCAGCCACATCCGTTTTGCCACGGGGGCGTTGCACGAATTTCTGGTTCCGGGAACGGCGTTGGCCACGGTTTCTTCAACCGCGGCACTCGAGGCCCTGGACCACGGGTTGCCGACCCTGGTCATCAACGACTTTGGCGTTGACGTTTCACTGATTAATACGGTGTTCGTCGGCTCCGGGATTCAAGGCAGTCTGCAACAACTGCAGATGCTCGGACTCAGTAATCCGAACCGCGCATGGCTGAGGGAAAATTACTTTCATCGCAATGCCCGCGATCTGCATGACGCACTGCAACTCCTAGCGTCTAGAGCGCAGACTGGAACGCTGCAGACAGACGAGCAAGTGCTGTCACGTCTGAAGAACTTTCCTCTGCGGCAGCGCGTACGCACCGTAATGCCCCGCCCAATGCTGGAAATTGCCCGAAAGTTGCGGCGGATTCTTGGACAGGCGTGAAATGAGAGCTACCAGACACCTCATGAGCATCTGAAATTTTGCTAATGACATAATATTTCATGATTTTTCAAGCCTAATAACGTGCTCTACGCTCACCGAGCGCGGTCGTTCATGCCCAATAGAATTTTTGGTACTGACTTTGTTTTCAGTCATTACCGACCGAACTCAGGGGAGTTTCCGTCCGCATGAGGTCGGGTGGTAACAGTAACGAGCCTCGCTTCCCAATCTCTTCGCCGAAGCGGGAATGAAAGTGCATAGTAAGGGACTTAAGATCTATGGGGGAGCCTGTTTGCGGATAACTCTTATCTCTTGGATCCGCTCCCCAAAGCTTTCATCGTTTTCCAAAGGAGTTCATGTGTCGGCGAACCCGATCAGAGTTGCCATCGTCGGTGTGGGTAACTGTGCCACGTCACTTATCCAAGGCGTCGAGTACTACCGCGATGCGGCAGCTGATTCCACCATTCCGGGTCTGATGCACGTTCAGTTCGGCGACTACCACGTCAGCGACGTGCAGTTCGTCGCCGCTTACGACGTCGATGCCAAGAAGGTTGGACTGGATCTTGCTGACGCAATCCTGGCCAGCGAGAACAACACCATTAAGATCGCGGATGTGCCGCAGACCGGAATCACCGTCCAGCGGGGACATACCCTGGATGGCTTGGGCAAGTACTACCGCGAAACCATCGAGGAGTCCTCGGCCGAACCGGTGGACATGGTTCAGTCCCTCAAGGACGCCCAGGTCGATGTACTGGTCTGCTACCTTCCGGTGGGTTCGGAAGAAGCGGCCAAGTTCTACGCACAGGCTGCGATTGACGCTGGCGTTGCCTTCGTCAACGCACTGCCGGTCTTCATTGCCGGCACCCCGGAATGGGCGCAGAAGTTCACAGATGCTGGTGTTCCGATCGTCGGCGACGACATCAAGAGCCAAATCGGTGCCACCATCACCCACCGCGTCATGGCAAAGCTCTTCGAAGACCGTGGGGTTGTCCTGGACCGCACCTACCAGCTGAATGTGGGCGGCAACATGGACTTCAAGAACATGCTCGAGCGCGAGCGTCTGGAATCCAAGAAGATCTCCAAGACCCAGGCGGTCACTTCCAACACCTCAGCTGCCCTGGGTGCCGATGACGTACACATCGGCCCGAGCGACTTCGTGTCATGGCTGGACGACCGCAAATGGGCTTTCGTGCGCCTCGAGGGACGCAACTTCGGTGATGCGCCGGTCAACCTCGAATACAAGCTGGAGGTTTGGGATTCCCCGAACTCCGCGGGCGTCATCATCGACGCGGTGCGCGCCGCGAAGATCGCCCAGGACCGCGGCATTGGTGGTCCCATCCTCTCCGCTTCCAGCTACTTCATGAAGTCGCCGCCGGAGCAGTACGACGACGAAACCGCGCGTCAGAAGGTAGAGGCCTTTATTCGCGGCGAGATCGAGCGTTAACGGTCCACTCCCCGCCCGAGTCTTCAGGTGCCCACCGTGTCCACAAGGCGGTGGGCACCTGCATTTAAGAGCTCTCGTGGTCGGACTGTGAAACTCCTGCATTGTTCCAAGGCCTTCGTCATCTGGGTGCGGCGAGGCCCGCCGGGCCACAGGCCGGCGGGCCTCGTCTGGATATTCGGTTGCGGTTCCATCATGTATCCCCCTTGGTCTGGCACTGACGGTAATGGCGTCAGCCGACCCCTAGCGGATACGGAAGTACATTTCCGGTGGAACGTGATTCTTCATTTCACGTTCGCGACGTGCCTGATGGAATCGCGTTTCCTTGAAGCGATCAGTCTGATCGCCGCGGTAGCGCTTTTTCACTAGCCTCCCCTCCTTTCCGTTTGCGTCGAAAGGACGGGAACAACTTGAGGGTTCGAAAGCGAACTACGCGCTTTCAGGCTCTCCGGTCCGGCGAAGATCAATTCCGCGGCGCGGATAGCACGGGTTGGAGTAGTGCAAAGAGGGGCAGACATGAGAAAAGTTCCTAGAGGTTTCGGTCGAATACTGACTATTCAGCCTCAGGAACTTTTTGATGAGTTAGTGTGAGAGAACTAGATCGTCATCTGTCCGGAGGCTGGGGAAACTCGCCGCACGCGGGCGTAAAAGCCGGCAAATCCGCCGCCATTAGTCCAAGAAATCTGGATCATATTCATGTTTCCCACCTCCTTAGGTCTGCTCGAGTCGATCGCACCTCAGGTGCGAGACTGCAACGTTTATTGTCTCTTCGATCTCGTTAGTCTCATTGAGACTTCCCAATCACGATACCCAGCATAACTGAACTCTGCGCGGAATATCCAGCCACAAGGGAAAATACTTTAAAGATTCTTCGGCTTCACGGGCCACGTGGTGCCGCCGGACGTGTGAAGACTGCTGTCCCAGAAGCAGAAGGCAGCTGCAGCTGCAGCTACCAATACATAGCAACGGCAGTCATCCGGAAAGTCTTCGGGCAAGTCCTACCGTCACGGAAAGCACAAACAGCCGCCGTCCTGCAATCACCACACGGCAGCGCGCAGGAGGGCGGCAAACCCGCAATGTGCGCGGCTTAGTCCCGCGACTCGGGCTGCTCGGCCCACCACTGCAGGAGGCGTTCTCCGGCCTTGTCCTCCCCCAAGGGGCCTTCGTCAAGGCGCATGTTCAACAGGAACTTATACGCACGTCCCACTACGGGTCCCGGAGAGATCCCCAGTAGCTTCATGATCTGCTCGCCGTCAAGGTCGGGCCGAATGGAATTCAGCTCCTCCTGCTCAGCAATCTGCTGGATCCGGGTTTCCAGGTCGTCGTAGGCGAACGACAGGCGATCGGCCTTGCGGCGGTTGCGCGTCGTAACGTCCGAGCGGGTCAGGCGGTGCAGACGCTCGAGCTGGGGACCTGCATCTGTCACGTACCTACGTACCGCGGAATCTGTCCAGCCGGCTTCCCCATAACCGTAGAAACGCATATGCAGTTCAACCAGACGGGCAACGGCCTTGATCGTTTCCTTGTCGAAACGCAGGGCACGCATCCGCTGCTTGACCAACTTGGAGCCCACCACGTCATGGTGACGGAAACTGACCGAGCCGTTGCTCTCGAATTTCCGTGTCGCCGGCTTGCCGATGTCGTGCATCAGGGCAGCGAAGCGCAGCACAAAATCTGGTTTCGGAACCGCTCCGTCGGCATCGGTCTCGTGATCAATCGCCTGCTCCAGCACGGTCAGTGAATGCTGGTAGACATCCTTGTGCCGGTGGTGCTCGTCGATCTCCAGACGTAACGCAGGCACCTCGGGCAGCATGATGTCGGCCAGGCCGGTTTGCACCAGCAAATCGATACCCGATCGCGGGTCCGCGCCATTGATGAGTTTGACCAGCTCATCGCGGATTCGCTCAGCCGAAATGATCTCGAGCCGGTCAGCCATGTGCCGCATGGCCTTGCGAACCTCCGGTGCAACGTTCATTCGCAGCTGCGAGGTGAAGCGCGCAGCCCGCATCATCCGCAGTGGATCATCGGAAAAAGAGACTTCCGGAGATCCCGGCGTACGAATCAGCCCCTCATTCAGGGAGGCGACTCCGTCAAAGGGATCGATGAGTTCCAGCTGCGGCAAACGCAGTGCCATGGCATTCATGGTGAAATCGCGTCGGTACAGATCGTCTCGCAGATTATCGCCAAAGGCCACGACGGGCTTGCGAGAATCCTTGTCATAGGCATCCGCGCGGTAAGTCGTGACTTCAATGGTGTCCCTGCCCTTACGCAGCGCGATGGTTCCGAAGTCACGGCCCACATCCCACGTTGCGTCCGCCCAACCCTCAATGACGCTCAGGGTCTGATCCGGCAGCGCGTTGGTCGTGAAATCCAGGTCAGGTGAGACGCGTCCAAGGTAGAGATCACGGACCGGTCCACCGACCAGCGACAGCTCGAATCCAGCTGCGACGAAGCGGTCAGCCAACTCGAAAATGACCGCGGGAAGAATCTGGCGCAGCACTGCGTGGGAAGGAAGTTCGTACATAGTCCTTTAAGGGTGCCAGATTTCCCGGCCCCGTGTGCACGTACTCGGTGGTATTCACTGCGACAAAACTCTCCGCGTCACGTTGTTAACGGAATGTTAGGCGTTTTGTCGATACAGTGGTTTCATGAACCGTCCGATCCCGTCCGCACCTAAGCGCACGCCATTGACAGCGTCAATGGCGCATGCGCACGCGGCTGGAGGGCACCAACAGCTGCCCACCGTCGAGGAGGTTTCCTCCGGCGGTATCGTGATCGATTTCGATGATTCCTCCTTCCCCGTAGCAATCATCGCCCGGTACAACCGAGGCGGGCGGCTCGAGTGGTGTCTTCCCAAGGGCCACCCGGAGGGCGAAGAGACCAATGAGGAAGCCGCGATCCGGGAGATCGAGGAAGAGACCGGAATTGCCGGTCGGATTCTCGCGCCCCTGGGATCCGTGGACTACTGGTTTACCGTCACCAACTACCGGGTCCACAAAACGGTGCACCACTTCCTGCTCGAGGCCACAGGTGGCGAGTTGACCATCGAAAACGATCCGGACCATGAAGCCGTGGACGTCGATTGGGTTCCCCTGAACGCATTGGGCAAGAGGCTGTCTTTTCCCAACGAGCGGCGCATTGCCGACCTCGCGCGCGAGGTGCTGACCCGCTATGTCACCGGTGGTTAGCCAACAGGGTTCACAGGTGAATCGCCCCGGAGAACGCCGGCACGGAATCTACAGAAAAACAGCGTCTTCGACGGCCACGTGACTCTAGCCAAATCACCCACATATCCCGTCGTATCGCAGGTAACATGAGGGATGGCGGGGAATCCGCCTGAATGCTCAACCAACCCTTGGAGATGCACGTGTCGCAGTCCATCGATGTCGGGTCCGTCCTCGGCGGTCGCTACCAGGTCACCGAATTTGTCTTGACCTCCGCCGAAGGAGACCTTGTCCTCGAAGGCATTGACCAGGTGCTGAACAGATCCGTCAGTATTCTGGTTGCGTCGACGGACAATTCCTCACAGTTGGCCAGCAGCGCGCGCGAAATCGCGATGGACGAGCGTTCCGCTGCGGTCCAGGTCCTCGATCTTGGCGTTACGGACGCCAATCAAACTTATCTCGTAGCCAACCTGGCCAATTCGGCGGACTTGCTCGACTTGGTGGTTGAGCGCGACGCTCCTTATGTCGAGCCGTTTTTCACAGATACTCTGGGCACCGAAATCTTCGGTGAATCTCGTCAGGCAGTACCGCAGACCTACGAGGACGACGACGCCTACTACGAGCACCTCCGCTATGAGGAGGAGCCGGAAGAGCAGGGCCGTATCGGAAACGCTCTCAGCAGTGGATTCAGCGGTCTGAAGAACAGGTTCGGACGCAAGAATGCGTCCGCTGAAGGTGATGAGCAATCACTGCCTTCTGCAGAGGGCGATGATGTCGACCCGAAGACGGCTCCGCAGGAGACGTCTTCTCCAAGCACCACACCGGTTGCGCCGATTAAGGGCTCGGAAGGGGGCGCTAAGCCTGCCGACAGGGCAAAAGTCACCCGTCTTGAGGACGACGAGCCGAATGTCACCGCCACGGCGGCGTTGTCTTCGGCCGAGCTTTCCAAGGGCAAGGAACCAAAGTCTTCCAAGGACAAAAAGAAGCCTGCTGCCGCAGGGGCGACGTCAGCGGCAGCTGCAGCATCCGAGTCTCCTAAGAAAGAACCCCGCGGGGATAAGCCAACTGGCTCTCAAAAGGCCAGTGGGGCTGCGGGGGCCGCCGATGCCGGCGGGGTTGCTGCTGCCGCAGCAGCCGCATCCGGCAACGGCTCGAAGGCCAAAACCTTCCCCGCCGCAGCCAAGAACGTTCCTGCCTCCAACGCAGATTACGAAAATCCGGAAGAGAACAACGAAAACAGCAGTAAGGGAGCTCGCCTGTTGGTGGGCGCCGTGCTGATCGCTGTACTCGTCATTGGGGTAGTTTTCGCGTTTAACTTCCTCGGCCGTGGTGGAGGCGATGAGCCCGTAGCTCAGACGCCGCCGAACGAAACTCAGGAGCAGCCCGCCGAGCCGAATGAGGAGTCCCCTTCGGACACCGAGTCCCCGTTGCCTGCCCCGGAAATTGCTGATGTTTCCCGGCTGGTGCCAGGGAACCAGAAGCTGAACGCTGAAACCGATGACACTCTGTCCAAGATGATCGACGGTAATCCTGCCAGTGTTTACAACACCTACTCGTATACCACCGCGAACTTCGGCGGTTTTGCCTCCAACATGGTGTTTATCCTCGAGCTGGAAGATGAGTCGAAGATCAGCGAAGTTCAGCTTGACGGCCTCAACGCCTCTGGAGGCAGCTACCAGATTCTGATTGGTGACAGCGAAGACCTGGGCGAAGCAAACTCCGTGGCCAACGGCTCATTCACGGGCCCGTCGCTGACTGTTCCAGTGAATGAAGAGCAAGCCACGGGCCAATACGTCTTCTTGAACGTTACTGAACTGCCGCGTCGCGCTTCTGGCGCGAATGCATCTCGTCCCTTTGGGCTGCAGATTGGTGAGTTCTCGGCCAAGTAACACTGACGGAATTTTTCACCGTTATCAAACGTTGAGGTGCATAGTGAGGTCTAACCGCACTATGCACTTCGCATTTACATGAAATGAAAGGGTCCCTCCCCCGTGGCTTCAACACAGAATGATGAAATCCGCGATGTCATCATCGTCGGTTCCGGTCCAGCGGGCTACACGTCAGCAATTTACACTGCGCGCGCGAACCTGAATCCACTGGTCATTGCCGGTTCCGTAACCGCTGGTGGAGAACTGATGAACACCACCGACGTGGAAAACTTTCCTGGTTTCCCACAGGGCATCATGGGACCCGACCTTATGGACAATCTGCAGCAGCAAGCCGAGCGCTTTGGCGCTGAAGTACTCTTCGATGACGTGACGCATCTGGATCTCACCGGAGACATCAAGAAGGTCACCGTCAACGACGGCACCGTCTTCACCGCGCACTCCGTTATTGTTTCGACCGGGTCAGCGTACCGCGAGCTTGGCCTGGAAGATGAGAAGCGTCTGTCCGGCAAGGGTGTCTCCTGGTGTGCAACCTGTGATGGGTTCTTCTTCCGTGATCAGCAAATTGCAGTTGTTGGCGGCGGAGATTCGGCCATGGAAGAAGCACTCTTCCTGACCAAGTTTGCCTCGAAGGTGTACGTGGTGCACCGGAGAAACGAACTACGGGCCTCGAAAATTATGGCAGACCGCGCCATGGCCCACGAGAAGATCGAGTTCGTTTGGGACTCTGAGGTTGTCGGGATCGAGGGTGCTGAAAAGGTCGCCGGACTACGCGTAAAGAACCGTAGCACCGGTGAAGAGAAGACTCTGCCCGTCACGGGCGTTTTCGTCGCTATCGGCAACGATCCACGCACCGAGCTGGTAAAGAATCAGCTCGAGCTGACTGCAGAGGGCACTATCGCTGTTGACGGACGCACTTCTCAAACCTCGTTGAAGGGCGTATTTGCCGCCGGCGATGTCATCGACGCTCGGTACCGGCAAGCGATCACCGCCGCAGGTTCTGGATGCGCAGCCGCAATCGACGTTGAACACTTCCTGGCGGATCTAAAAACCCCCGTACAGGCGACGAATTAAGCTCTACAGAAAGGTGGTTGTCTCTCATGAGCAACGCAAAGGATGTCACCGAAGCAAGCTTCCAGGCGGACGTGCTGGAAGCAAGTAAGCCGGTAATCGTTGATTTCTGGGCAGAATGGTGTGGCCCCTGCCGACAGCTGAGCCCCATTCTTGATCAGATTGCCGTCGAGCACGCCGACAAGGTAGACGTCGTCAAGATCAACGTCGACGAAAACCAGGGCATCGCAGCAAAGTACGGAATCACCAGTATTCCTGCTGTCTACGTTTTCAAGGACGGTGAACACGTCGCTACGTCGATTGGCGCCAAGCCGAAGCCTGTTCTCGAGAAGGAATTCGCTGCCTACCTCTAGGTAGTGAAGAACGAAGTATCGACCACTAAGGGTGGCGGATCAGTGATCCGCCACCCTTAGTGGTCCTTTTCTACCGGAGAATAACCCCTGTCATCGGACGATTAGCGGATCAAAGGCTCTGGAAGAATCGAAGCTTGAAATCAAGTATATTATTTTGTTTTTTCTGTTACCAGTCCTCGACTGATAATCCCGAAGGATCATGCCCGACATGCAGGCCGCTTTCGGCTGATGGCACTGTGAAGAATGATTGCTGTCTTTCCTTCGCTTTCTGCGCGCCGCGTGCTTCTTCCCAAATCTAGCAATGACGTCTCCCGCCACCGTACAATACGAGTGACGTCCATGGGCCATGATGGAAATAGCTATCAGAGCTGGTGCATCACTTGATGGCTACTGGGTACTCCTACTCAATGACCACTATGCTGTCGCCAGAATTTAGCGTTTCGTGCAATTTTGCTGTTCCACCGCACACGGTGCGATTTCAATGAGTCTGCGTAGTGGGGTCAAGAGGGATGATCCCGCGATCATCAAGCTTCCGGAAAGCAGCCTTCTAAACGTAGCCCCGGGCTAGAGCGCTTCCCGTTCCCCCATCATCCTCATCGCAATCGCGGCCGGAGTTCTTGGACACTCGTACTGTAATAGACGGCATTAATCCGCGAGGTGCGTTCAACCGTTGTTGTGGCCAGCTGCAACACGGGTACACCTACCCACAAGCTATAGTCGCAGCGGGCTCAATGCTCCGTTCGTTTGCTAACGGACATGTGGTACCGGCCATCTGGAGCCAATAGAACCGCGGGGAAACACGTAATGCGTAATACGCAGGATCATCAGGTAGGACAATGGTGGTTCCGGTGACAAAAAAGGTGCGGGGCCAAAGACTGGAAAGTCGTTTCCAGTGACACGGGCTCGCCTTACTGCGGCTACACTCTTTCGAGCCTTTTGGTTGCTCTATCTCAAGAGAAGACACTCAGAGTCGCAGCCACTTCTGCGATTGCGTGCAATGTTGTGAGAGCATCCTGCGCGCGTGTTCGAAAAGTTCGATTATTCAGGTTTTACATTCTCTGAACCTTGCCACGCGCCGGTCTTCCGTGGAGTTCCACCGGTCCTGAAAACCCAGGTATGTCACAAAATTAGCGTGTTTTCGATAGCGGACCCAACGTCGCTAATGTTTTCTCTGTTCCAAGTGGAGGAGCAAAATCACCGACCGGGAAAGTTGCCGGTCTTCATGACCCAGCTGTCCCCGAAGACAAGGTCTATCCCTGAATTTCGAATACCTTCGATACCGATCTGCGACTAGTCTCATCCCGGTTTTTCAATGTTTCTACCCACAAGCATCCCGCAGTAGTGTCGCGAATTGGGCAATGACTACTTCAACGCCCACCGGTCCCTACTCCCCTACTTTAGGAAATGCCTGCACTTTCTGTGTTGCCAGTGCTTCGTCCGCAACACGCACAGCTGCCCGGACGCTTTACTCGCTGAACCCGGCAAAGCGAACAACACGAGAAAGTTAGAGTCACCCCTGGCGTTGGTGTCTCTCGAAGGGAATTGCCTAAGGTGTATTCAGGCGTCCAGCTCTGAGACAGCTCAAAGCTCATAGCAGTTAGGCGATATTAGCTATGCCGCCAGAATGGATCGCCAACCGTTTCACGTGAAACTTTGCGATTTACTGTTTGTGCAAGGTTTGAACTTAGAGCTGTAGTACCAAAACCTCGTGTGCCCTCTTCGCTGCACCCCCTCTATTTTCCACACGAACGGCTTCTCTAGGTACAGGCCAGGTTTGCGAGCCCAAAACTTGACGTTGAATCGAACTTCCGGCGTTGGAGTCAGTGGCCTTAGACGCTCTGTAGGGGGCTTAGAGTGCCCCTACATCAGTAACCCATGATCCGGTTCCCGTCGGCCTTCAAGAGGAGACAACGGCGTCGCGAAACTCATTGTCCTTAGACGTACTCCGGCGCGTCACTATCCACTACAAGCCCCTTGCGACATCATTGCCTCGCGGGCAGCCAGAGGACGCAGCAAATGCTTCTAGTGCAACCACAACCTAGGATCCGGCCCCTCACCTTCGAATAATTAGAAACATAACCCCTCGCGACTTGCCGAGTTGCCAATGAGCCCTTCCGTAGGTGCTCCTTGGCCTGCTCCGAAGATTGAGCTCAGCATTGGGCTGCAACACCCTGCGATCAGCGGCTACAGGAGCCTTGCTGAGGGCCGTATAGCTCTCCTCAGGGGTGAGGGTGTGCCCGAGTAGATCTGAAGTCTCAGAAACGAACAGAGGACTTCGAGGATCCGACGGCTGAAGCTCCTCCATCGTATCTACACTTCGTTTACGGAGACGCTGCACGTGGAACAATGGTCAGGGATGTATCTTATGCGCCTGGAAAGACGGCCGGTCGGTGGGCCCGGAAGATGCCCGAGCCGGTCGACAGCGGAACCGCAATAAGTAGGGCGTTTGCTGCCGAGGCAAGCATCCTTGCAGAAGTAGCCCGAATAACTGCAGGATCGCCGCAGGACGCAGATTTGACTGCATGAATATAGGCCGCAGGTTCTATCCGACTCCGCTTATTCTCCTATCTACCGCAAGCTGGGAGTTCCACTCTCCGTTTCACGTGAAACAGTCGAAAATTACAATCTTCCGCTGGAGCGCGGAGCCGTCCACTCCTCGGTTGTGTAGGCGATCTTCATCAGCAAACAAATCGAATTTCGGCTACGAGCCTTATAGGGAAACTGAAGTCCATAAGGAGCAAACTTCCCACCGTTGCCTACGCTATTCGCGGTGGGCAGTCACTGTAGGATCTTCCGGAAGCCAGAGGACTCGAGAGTAGCGCGAACCGTACACCTGTAGGGGCTTCAGAACATGGAGAGAGGTGGCCCGCCATCGATATCAGCGTCGTTATCAAAGGTTCACTCCCTCGCGCGTACAGACCTCGTCGGCACTGGCAGCGTAGACAGCAAGAAGTGCTACGGTCGCGCGTTCAAGTGGCTAGTGGGTATCTCCCACGTATCCATAAGTTCTTGCTACCGATAGCGCCGGCTCGTACTCGGGGAACAGCCAGAGAAAATATGCAGCGGCACAGCGGGTTGTCCAAGATTGGAAACTGGCTAGGCTGAGTTCTCCTGCGTTATAGTGCACCGGTTGATGGAAATTCCCCATGCTTGTAGATTAACCGCTGAGAAGTACGCTTCGCACTCGGGCAACGGAAGATGTACTAGCGATGTTTGCTGAGGTCTCAATTCCTGGTGCCCAACTAGGCGCCGGACTGCTAAGGGTACACATCACTAAACGAAACACGTAGTAACGTCAGTTCCCTGGCTTATCTACTCCTGCATTACCGGGAACCCGCCAAACGCCAGCGATTCCAAGAGTCGAAGAACGCGGATATCGGAAGGACTCTATAATCGTGAAGTTGAAAGGATGAAGATGCTTCATCCACAACCCACCTCCATGACTTGACACTGTTCACTGCTTTTGGGATAGGTAGAACCGGCTTTGGATGTCGGGTAGCAATGGACAAAGTTTCACGTGAAACAGAAATCAACGCACCGTTAAACCAGTTCGTGAGTACGATAGTTGTTCCGGAGCGACCTACCTTCTCTCTAGTCAGCAGTAGAGCGGCGATCAGCGCTATTCTTTGAAATTCTTCACGCTCATTCTGTCATGCTGCTACCTCTCAGTTTGAGAACTTGTGGATCAACACGTTTACGCTCCTCGTTTCGTGGAGCGAGATGCTCACTATATTTAGGCTCTCAAGGACAGGAACACTCCGCGTTCATCTCCGGCGCATTAGAAGCTTATGGCGAATACGACGTCGGTGCGTATTGGTCGGGTAAGCCAGAAAGGTGCCCCGCCTATACAGCCTTACTCCCCTGCAGACGACAAAGGGCGGGTGGTTTCACGTGAAACCACCCGTCCTTTGTTTGTCCTATTAGTCCTTGATCTCCGGTGCAAGTACTGTCATGATGCGATTCAAGTCTTCCACGGAGGCGAATTCGATACTGACCTTTCCCTTTCGGGCGCCTAAGGCAATCTTTACGTTAGTATCAAGGCGGTCCGCCAGTGATGAAGCTATGAAATCAAGTCTTTCATTCCTGGCGGTTTCACGGGGCTTGGAAGGCCGCTTGGAGGTCGGCTTGTCATCGCTAAGCGCCACGGCTTCTTCGGTGGCGCGTACGGAAAGACCTTCATTAATCACCCGTTGTGCCAGCTGCTCAATTGCCTCACTATTGGACAGTCCCAGAAGAGCGCGAGCATGCCCCGCTGACAGTACTCCGGCTGCTACACGACGCTGGACGAGTGGAGGCAACTTCATAAGGCGGATCGTATTCGAGATTTGTGAGCGAGAACGACCGATGCGTGACGAAAGAACCTCTTGAGTGCAATCGAATTCCTGGAGAAGCTGTTGGTAGGCAGCTGCTTCTTCCAAGGGATTCAGCTCAGACCGGTGGAGATTTTCAAGCAGAGCATCCCGAAGTAAGTCCGTATCCTGAGTATCTCGAATGATCGCCGGGATCTTGTTCAGTCCCGCCGCTTGGGTAGCGCGCCAACGGCGTTCACCCATGACAAGCTCGTAGGGTTCACGTCCATCTTCGCGTGAAGGCCTAATGACAATTGGCTGAAGGAGACCAATCTCGCGAATGGAATGTATCAGCTCATCCATCTGCTCTTCGTCAAAATTAGATCGCGGTTGCTTGCGGTTCGGATGGATGTCCTTAACGTCAACTTCCGCAAACCGTGCGCCCGGAACTTCTACCAGTTGCTCTGAATCCGCCTCAATAGTAGGCTCACTAAGCTGAGGCTCTGGTTTCGACGGCTTCGACGCATCCTCCGAAGACGACCTCGGCTTCACGCTTGAGGTTAGATCCGGCATCGTTGCACGACCACGTTTGATCGGCTTTTTAGTACCTGGTACTCCGGCGTCGCCCGTGTTGGTCTTTCGCCCGGGCTCAAAGAACATATCTACGGGACGTCCGGATTTAGACTTAGTATTGCCGGCAACAATAGTTTCGTGCGTGGTTGTTTCACGTGAAACAGAGTCGTTTTCCTCAGCCGCAACGGCCGGGGAACTGGAGATCAACGCACCAAGACCCCGTCCCAATCCCCGTTTTTTCTCAGCCATTGATGGCCCGCCCTTTCATCAAGACACTCAACCCATACCTAGTCTAATGCTGAATGTGCATCAAAACGCTTAGAAACTTCCTACAACCTACCTCTGCCGGTGAGCTAGCGGTCATGCCTTAGAACCTGCAGGTCGCCCTACGATGGGCATTCCAGAATCAACTGATAGAGGTTGTTCTTGTGATGCACATCGGCGGCGGAGCCCCTTTATTTAGGTTCGCCCCGTTCCGCAATTTCCACCGCTGCTTCCAGATACGACAGAGCGCCTGTGGAATTTGGATCGTAAGTAATGACGGTCTGCTGGTAGCTTGGAGCCTCAGAGATTCGCACGCTTCTTGGAATAACAGCCTTCAGAACTTGCTCCGGGAAGTGCTCCCGGACCTCGGTGGCCACTTGGGCGGCGAGGTTGGTTCGTCCGTCGTACATGGTCAGCAGGATTGTCGACACCGAAAGCTTCGAATTGAGATGCGTCTGAATCATCTCGATGTTCTTCAATAGCTGGCTTAGACCTTCCAAAGCGTAGTACTCACACTGGATCGGGATTAGGACCTCTCGCGCGGCTACAAAAGCATTGACTGTCAGCAGGCCCAAGCTGGGCGGACAGTCGATAAACACATAGTCCAGTCGAGGAAGGCCCTCGCGTTGGCGCCATCGTGCGTAGGCGTCCAAGGCCTTCTGTAGTCGCTGCTCTCTGGCGACAACCGAGACAAGTTCTATTTCTGCGCCGGCCAAGTGAATTGTTGCAGGAGCAACTTGAAGCGACGGCAGATCCGGGCAGGTCGCCACGACTTCATTCAACGGAAGATCGTTGATCAGAACGTCGTAAATGCTGTCGACTTCGGAATGATGCTCGATCCCTAGAGCCGTCGATGCGTTGCCCTGTGGATCAATATCGATCACCAGCACATTAAGCCCGCTCTTGGCCAGGGCAGCGGCGAGATTGACCGTAGTGGTCGTCTTGCCTACGCCGCCCTTCTGATTGGAAATCGTGAAGTATCGAGTCTTCTCGGGCATAGGTACCACCTTCTCCGATAGCGCTTCGCGTCGACGATGTTCGCTGGCCAATTGACTCGCTAGTGGGGAAGACGCATCGTTGATGTCGAAGACGTTACTCGACGAATTCTTTCCCTTGGTCAAGGGCGGCACTCCTTACCGTGAATCAGCGCAGTTGTTGCCACTCCGCTGCATGTGTTTCACGTGAAACAAATTAAACAAATTAAGAACGTTGTTTTAGCTCGATCGTTTCGGTGATACGAGCAAAACCCTCGCCTACACATCTAGGTTAGCCCGTATGGGCTAGCCAACCTTGATTCGAACCACCGTAGTCGGGTCCTCCAGTAGGCGCTCACCGACGGTGAGGACCTCGGTGTGAGTTCCACCCAGCTTGCGAATGACCTTCGCGGCCTTTGCGACCTCTTCGGCAGCAGACCGTCCCTTAATGGCTAGCAGCTCCCCCTTGCCGTGCAACAGAGGAATCGTTAGTCCTGCCAAGTTACTCAGGGCGGATACAGCCCGCGCAGTAACATAGTCCGCATCTACGGCATCCAACATCTGTTCCGCGCGCCCGCGCATCACAACTACGTTCTCAAGGCCCAGATCGTCAATAACCTCAGTCAGCCAGATGCAACGACGCTCTAGGGGTTCAATAAGGGTTAGCTGGAGATCTGAACGTGCAATAGCCAGACAAAGGCCGGGAAGGCCGGCACCGCTGCCTACGTCAGCCACCTGCGCGTCAGAGAGCATCAGGGACTCAATAACGGCACAATTCAACACGTGTCGAGACCAAAGACGTGGCACCTCACGCGGACCTAAAAGGCCTCGCTCGATGCCTGAAGTGGCCAGGTGTTCCACGTAGCGCCGAGCCAGTTCCAGTCGGTCGCCGAAGATCGCTTCCGCGGCTGCATTCTCTTCCGCCGTCATGCTGAGGTCTTGGGTCATTTCGGTATTCTCCCTGAGACAAAAGAGCCCACCCGAAGGTGGGCTCTCATTTACTAGAGTGTGGTGACAACGATGTGTCGACGCGAGGCTTCACCTTCGGACTCTGAATGTAGCCCAGCATCCGCGATGATGTCGTGCACGAGTTTACGCTCATACGCGCTCATCGGTTCCAGATGGAACGGCTCATCCGATTCCTGTACCCGCTCGATCGCTTCCTCGGCGATCTGACGCAGTTTCTCAGTACGCGCCGCGCGGTGGCCGGCAATATCCAATACCAGCCGAGAACGCTCCCCTGTGACGTTCAGGACCGCAAGCCGGGTTAGCTCTTGTAACGCGTCGAGCACCTCGCCGTCCTTGCCGATCAGCCCGGCCAGATCAGAACTCTGTTCGTCAGCGACCACGGAAATGTAGGTACGGCCGCCACGAACTTCAATGTCAATATCGCCGTCAAGGTCTGCAATATCCAACAGTTCCTCGAGGTAATCGGCTGCGACATCGCCTTCATCGGCAACATCTACAACATGCTCTTCTACGGCTTCTTCGCCCTGTGACACTTCAGGATTCTCGGTTGCAGTCATGCCTACTTCTTCTTCCTACGATTCTTGCGCTGGGGCTGCACGCGCTGGCCCTTGGGCTCCACCACGGGCTCTGCCTCTTCGGTCTTCTTCTGCCCCACTGGAGGCAGCCCCTTGGCAGCGCGACGGGCGTTCAGCTCACGTTCTGCTTCCGAACCCGGGGTGGGGTTATTGCGGATGACCCAGAATTGCTGGCCCAGGGTCCAAAGGTTGGAGGCGGTCCAGTAGATCAGTACGCCGATGGGGAAGTTGATGCCACCAATGCCGAAGACCAGCGGAAGAATGTACAGCATCATCTTCTGCTGCTGCATGAAGGGGCCCTCGAGGGCTTCCTTCGTCATGTTCTTAGTCATCAGCTGACGCTGGGTAATGAACTGGGAAGCGGTCATGGCCAGGATCATGATGATCGCGACCACGATAACAGCGGGGTTCACCGCACCGGAGTTGATGGTCCCGAGGAACGTTTCCGACAACGGAGCACCGAAGATGGTGGACTGGTCGAAGCTGCGGATATGGTCGGCGTTTAGCGCGCCCACCGAACGTCCTTCGCTGCTGGCCCGTGAAGCGGTATTGAGCACGCGGAACAGGGCGAAGAAGAACGGCATCTGCACCAGTAGCGGCAGACAAGATGAAAGTGGGTTGGTCTTGTGCTTCTTGAACAGCGCCTGCTGTTCCTGAACCATAGCCTGACGCGACATCTGGTCCGTCTTGCCCTTGTACTTCGCCTGAAGCTTGCGCAGGTCCGGCTGCAGGGCTTGCATGGCGCGTTGCGCCTTGATCTGCTTGACGAAAACAGGAATTAGCGCGCTACGAATCAACAGCACCAGGAACATGATCGACAGTGTCCAGGTGACACCGGAGTCTGGATTCATGCCTATGCGCGTAAAGAGCTCGTGGAAAGCCCACAGAATCCACGAGACCACGTATGTGAACGGAGTCAGTATCGTGTCTAAGAAGTTCATTACCGGTCAGGCTCCTTGTGTCCGCGCGGTGCGGCATCATCTTCATCGTCGGGAATCACCGGGTGATTCAAAACTATGATCTTCGGCAGTTTACCGTCGGGCCAAATTCTTCGGCTCTCAGGTACATGGTCGACTCCGCCATGGCTAAAAGGATTGCATCGCAATATGCGCCAGGCCGTTAGCCCTGTCCCTTTGACTGCCCCATGTTTGGTCACGGCTTCCAAGCCGTAGGCAGAGCAGCTGGGGAAATATCGGCACACATCCCCATATAGCGGAGAAATCAGCTTTCGATAGGCGATCAGCAACCCGATCAAGATATTTCGAGGAATATCGATGATGAACCAAACAGGACCGGTGCGGGCCTTGCTTTCCTTGCGCATCATCGGTCCACGAGTTTGTGCTCGATCGCGGACCAACCGCTCGCTACCTGCCGGCGCAATTCATCCCACGACAGCTCCGCGGCGCCTGGAAGGGCCCGTACGACGATGTCAAGGTTTCCCTCGTCGCTACGCAGCTCACGGGCTATCGCTCGTAAACGGCGTTTAGCCAGGTTCCTCTTCACGGCGACGCCAACAGCCTTTGAAACGATAAATCCAATGCGATCCCCACTTACAGGGTCCGCTTGGCGGCGTGCATATAGCACGACGTTCCGGCGCCCGCTTCGGACACCGGAACGTACTGTGGCTGTAAGGTCCTGCGATAGTCGCAGTCGCTGATTCTTTGGCAACATGGCTAGCTACACGGAACGTATGATTTTCCGTGCCCGCCCTGTGTCCAAAAGCTGTGCCGCAAATTTATGCGGACAGCGAGCTGCGGCCCTTGGAACGGCGTGCCGACAGGATGGCACGACCCGCGCGGGTACGCATACGAAGACGGAAACCGTGCTTCTTGGCACGACGACGGTTGTTGGGCTGGTAAGTCCGCTTGCTCACGGTATTTCTCCAAGACGATCTAGGGATGCGACTTGCCCGTTACTACCGGTTAGCAAACAACAGGCTGACGCTCGTACTTATTGCATGCGAGGTTCAGTGGGCTCTTCTAATGATCTGAGCAGGGCACAAAACACACGCATAGGACTGAATAACGATAGAAAAATCTGCACGGCACGTCAAATTGCCGCGATTCCACCTTCTGGGGGTCCGCCCCGAGCTGAAGGCCTGTGAATAATCTATCCCATATCTGTGGATTACGAGCCCGGAGAGAAAGAAATTTCACACATTTTCCGATCCATGCACGTCATTCAGACGTTGGAAACGCCTTGACATCCCGCGAAAAGCGGGTTTCCACACTTCTGAGGGCAAGTTTTTCCCCAGATCTGTGCATAACGTTGTGGATGGGGGCTAGAATCAGAGTCGATGTCCCGCGATTGCCAAGCGTTTTCGGCCCCAAGGGCGACTGAAATGTGATGAGAATTGCACAAACCGAAGGAAGTGGAGCACCTACGTGAGCACCGACGAGACCAATACCATTGGCAGCTCATGGCGTCAGGTGATCCGCCAGATCGAGGATGACGACCGGGTCAAGGCGCGCTACCGCCCGTTTGTATCGCTGGCCAAGGCCCAGGGTCTGATCGGCAGCACTCTCTTGGTAGCAGTGCCCAACGATCTCACACGCGATATTCTCCAGACGCAACTGCGCGAACCTCTTGACGATGCACTGCGCATTGTCTTCCAAGACGAGATTCGCTGTGCAGTCAGTGTTGATCTGACGCTGGCAGATTCTGAGGAAGAAGAGAAGGCCGAGGATGTCGCTGCTGCCGCAGCCATCGAAGAAGACACCGGGCCAGAGCCTACCGGCCCACGTCCCAAGCCGGCGCCGCAGCCGACTCCCCCATCGAATTCTCAAGAGTTCGGTCGTCTGAATCCGAAGTACATTTTTGACACGTTTGTGATCGGTTCCTCCAACCGCTTCGCCCACGCCGCAGCGGTGGCGGTCGCTGAAGCGCCGGCCAAGGCCTACAATCCTTTATTCATTTATGGAGATTCGGGACTGGGCAAGACTCACCTCCTGCACGCCATTGGGCACTATGCTCGCCACCTGTATAAGGGCATCCGGGTTCGCTATGTAAATTCCGAAGAATTCACAAATGACTTCATCAATTCAATTCGGGATGACGAGGGCGCAAGCTTCAAGCAGACCTATCGCAACGTGGACATCCTGCTCATTGACGACATCCAGTTCCTTGCGAATAAAGATGCCACCCAGGAAGAGTTCTTCCATACCTTCAATGCGTTGCACAACCACAACAAGCAGGTAGTGATTACCTCCGACCTGCCTCCGAAGCAGCTACAGGGCTTCGAAGACCGGATGCGTTCCCGCTTCGAATGGGGTCTACTCACGGATATTCAGCCTCCGGAGCTGGAAACACGTATCGCCATCCTGCGTAAGAAAGCAGATGCCGAGAACCTGTCCGCGCCCAGTGACGTCATGGAGTACATCGCTTCCAGGATCTCTACAAATATCCGCGAACTGGAGGGCGCCCTGATTCGGGTGACGGCGTTCGCTTCCCTGAATAATCAGCAGGTTGACCTGACGCTGGCGGAAACCGTGCTGAAGGATCTCATCAGCGAAGACGGCGCGCAGGAGATCACTCCCTCCACCATCATCAAACAGACCGCCGAATATTTTGGTTTGACTATTGACGAGCTGAACAGCAAGTCGCGAACGCGTACTTTGGTCACCGCGCGACAGATCGCCATGTACCTGTTGCGGGAATTGACCGACATGTCGCTTCCTAAGATCGGTGCGGAGCTGGGCGGACGTGATCATACGACGGTGATCCACGCCGATCGCAAAATCCGCGAACTTATGGCTGAACGTCGTGCCATCTTCAACCAGGTCACAGAGCTAACTAACCGCATCAAACAGAGCCAGCGAGAACATTAGGACCGAAAACCACAGCTGTGGATAGATTTGTGGATGAACTGGTGACAGCTCCAGAGGTCTCTGCGGATAACTCAGGGGGTCGCTGTGGATCTAAAAAACCGTGAAACTGAGTATCAACACCTTCGTGGAACTGAGTTCCACTTGAAACCACAGACTGTTCACATGCACAATCTGGGTTCGATCTGCCCTTTAATCGGTTATCCACAGGATCCACAAGGGTTATTAACACTCCCCCTTTAAACCCTTAGGCCTTCAAATAACGAGTCCTTGTTCCCCTGACCTATGCCTCTCACCGAACACCAAGATCAGCTGTCGCTGATGTCGGAGACATTCTGGACAACGCAGGAACCTCGTGACATCACATCGAGCCACTTACCGGAGCGATCAGCTTTTCTCGGTGAGAGCAATAGCTCTAAACATGGCAAGATTGACCTTGCTCCGTGGTTCGTTGTCTATGCTTAAGAACTCGGTAGAGATTGACCTCAAAGGCTTGCTGGCAAGCTAGTGCGCTCCGAAAGGCGGATTGATTCGTGAAGTTCAGCGTTGAAAAGGATGTGTTGGCTGAAGCCGTGTCCTGGACCGCTCGGTCTTTGTCTCAGCGTCCGCCGTCTCCGGTCCTAGCCGGTATTTTGCTGACCACCAATCAAGGAATGGTTCGGCTTGAAGGATTCGACTACGAGATCTCCTCGCATATCCAAATTCCCGCTGACATTTCCGAAGAAGGCTCGATTCTCGTTTCGGGACGCCTCCTGGCGGACATCACCCGAAGTTTGCCTCAGTCCACCGTGACGATTGAAACCGAAGGGTCAAAGATCACGGTGACCTGCGGTCGCTCACGGTTCCATCTGGCAACGATGCCGGTGGATGAATACCCTGAACTGCCCAAACTCCCGGAAGTCTCGGGAACCGTGGACGGTCAAGCTTTCGCCGAAGCAGTTTCACAGGTGATTGTTGCTGCCTCAAAGGACGACACCCTTCCGGTTCTGACCGGGATCAAGGTTGAAATTGAAAATGACCTGATAACGTTCCTGGCCACCGACCGTTACCGATTGGCCATGCGTGAGCTGCACTGGAAGCCTGCCCAGCCGGAAATCTCAACCTCACTGCTCATCAAGGCCAAAACGCTCAATGAAGTCGCCAAGACCTTGGCTTCAGCGGGAGAATTGAAGATTGCCATTGGCGAGAACGGCGAAATGGTCGGTTTCGAAAGCGCCAACCGGCGCACCACCTCGCTGCTGATCAACGGCGATTACCCCAAGATCCGATCGCTCTTCCCCGAAAACACCCCGATTCATGCGACCGTGCGCACCAACGAACTCATTGAGGCGGTTCGCCGCGTCTCGGTGGTGGCCGAACGAAATACTCCAGTACGCATGGCATTCACCGACGGACAGCTGACATTGGATGCTGGAACCGGGGAAGACGCCCAGGCCGAAGAGGCAATCGAAACCCAGCTCTCCGGTGAAGACATCACCGTCGCCTTCAACCCCACCTACCTGGGTGAAGGGCTGGGATCCTTCAACACTGACTACGTGCGCTTCTCATTCACCAGTGCACCTAAGCCGGCAATGATGACCGGACAGGCCTCGGCCGAGGATGACGATCAGGACCAGTACCGGTATCTGGTCATGCCTGTGCGCCTTCCGAACGCGAACTAACTACCTTTGCGGTGGGGGCAGGCAGCCCTCACCGCTTTCATTTCAGGACTCTTGGTGTACATCTCGCAACTCTCCCTCACCGACTTTCGCTCCTACGCGCAAGCCGATGTGCGGTTGGCTCCGGGGATCAACGTACTGATCGGTCCCAACGGGGTCGGCAAAACAAATATCGTCGAGGCCGTCGGCTACCTCGCTACCTTGTCATCGCACCGGGTGAGCAACGATGCGCCGCTGATCCGTTTCGGTGCCGAGCGCGCCATTATCCGCGGAGCCCTGCATCGAGCCGAGCGCGTCACCTCGCTGGAGGTTGAAATCACCAGCGGGAAGGTCAACAGGGCGCGGATCAACCGCGCCAATCCGGTGCGGGCGCGGGAAATCGTGGGGATTGTTCGCACCGTACTGTTCGCCCCCGAGGATTTGGCCTTGATCAAGGGTGACCCGTCCAACCGCCGCAAGTTCCTAGATGACTTGTTGCTTTCCCTGCGCCCAGCGGAAGTGGCCACAAAGAACGACTACGAACGCATCGTCAAGCAGCGCAATGCGCTGCTGAAGTCGGTGCGCGGACGCACCACCCTCAACTCATCGCAGGAAGCAACCCTGCAGGCATGGGACCTGCAACTGGCCGCCATGGGCGCAAGGTTGATGCACGGACGGCTTCGGGTGCTGGAACTGCTCGAGCCCTACATGGCGGCGGCCTACGCCGACTTGGCCGACGGCGCCAAGAGCGCGAGCACCCAATACCTCAGTTCGATCAGTGGAGAGGGTCCGGAGGCGGAACTGGATCATTCGCAGTTGCCCGGCCTCACCCAGCAGCAGCTGCAGGAACAGCTGCTGCACATGGTTGAATCCAACCGGGACCGTGAGCTGGAGCGGGGGATCACCTTGTTTGGCCCGCACCGCGACGACGTGGCCTTGTATCTGGGCAGCACCCCGGCCAAGGGCTACGCCTCTCACGGCGAAACCTGGTCCTTCGCACTGGCGCTGCGCCTGGCCGCCTACCGCGTGTTCGGCGATGACGACCCGCGTCCGGGATCCGGGCCGATCCTGATCCTCGACGACGTTTTCGCCGAATTGGATGCCACCCGCCGCGATCGCCTGGCCCATATTGTGGCCGGCGCGGAGCAGGTGCTGGTCACGGCGGCGGTGCCCGAGGATGTACCATCCACGCTCAAGGGCAGTTTCTTCCAGGTCAGTCCGGGACACGTCGATGACGTCTGAGGAAGAGATTGACCCGGCCAAGGCACTGCTGAACCGGATGCGCCGTCTGGCCGAGGAACGCGGGGAAACCCGCATCGATGCCGCACGCATGGCCCGCGTGCAGCAGCGCCAGGCGGCACGCAAGTCCGGGGACAAGGCTCCCCGCAAGGCCGCCGACGGGGGCCGGGACCCCAGGGTCATTGGCGAAGTGATTTCCCGTTTGTCCAAAACCCGCGGCTGGGGAACCCAGGTGGCCGTGGGCTCGGTGCTCGGACGCTGGGAAGAGATCGTGGGTCCCGACGTGGCTGCCCACTGCAAGCCCGAGTCCTTTGCGGATACGGTGGTGGTGGTGCGCTGCGATTCCACCTCGTGGGCCACCCAGCTGCGGCTGCTGACCCACCAACTGCTCAAGCGCTTCGACGCGGAGCTGGGGCCAGGAATTGTCACCGTGATCAAGGTGCTGGGTCCCAACGCCCCCTCCTGGCGCCATGGCAGTCGTTCGGTCGCCGGCCGTGGTCCGCGGGACACCTACGGGTAGAAATTGCTGGCGTGCCATGTGGCGCTCTCACGCCCCCGGTGCATGCATCCCCCCTCAGTTGCGGTCCCCGAACCTCTTAGATGCAGGATTTTGTGCGTTTAGCGGCCTGTTTTGAGACGCCGATCCCAGCATTTTTCCATAAACCGGGTAGAATTGGTGTAAGTGTGCCCGCGCGGGAGTGTTGCGATTCATTCCGGTCAGGGCATAGGAACATGGCCGCGTCTTTCCGGGTCAACCGGAAGCATCGGCCAGCGCATCAAAATTCGAGGAGTACGTAGCACCCGTGTCTACCGAAAACGCTTCACCGCAGGAGCCAGCGAACAGCCCCAGCTCCACGGAATCGATGTCTTCCAAAGTTGAACACACCTATGGAGCCCAGGACATCACGGTGCTCGAGGGCCTGGAGGCCGTCCGCAAACGCCCCGGCATGTACATCGGCTCCACCGGACCGCGCGGGCTGCACCACCTGGTCTATGAAGTCGTGGACAACTCTGTGGACGAGGCCCTGGCCGGGTACTGCGACACCATCGAGGTGACCCTGCAGGCCGATGGCGGGGTACGCGTGGAGGACAACGGCCGCGGCATCCCGGTGGACGTGCACCCCACCGAGGGCAAACCCACCGTTGAGGTCGTCATGACGATCCTGCACGCCGGCGGCAAGTTCGGCGGTGGCGGCTACGCCGTGTCCGGCGGCCTGCACGGCGTGGGCATTTCCGTGGTCAACGCGCTGTCCCGGCGCGTGGAGACCGAGGTCCGCCGTGAGGGCTATGCTTGGCGGATCTCCTTCGCCAACGGCGGGGTCACCCAGCAGGAGCTGACCCGGGGCGAGGAAACCCAGGAAACCGGCACCATCCAGACCTTCTACCCGGATCCGGACATCTTTGACACCACCGAGTTCGACTTCGAGACGCTGCGGGCCCGCTTCCAGCAGATGGCGTTCCTGAACAAGGGGCTGCGCATCCGGCTGACCGACGAACGGGTGCTGCACACCGAGGACGCGCTGGAGGACGACGAGGCCGGGCAGGACGCCGACCCCAAGCCCCGCGTGGTGGACTACCTGTACGAAAACGGCCTGCTGGACTACGTCAAGCACCTGAACCAGGCCAAGAAGGTCGAGCTGGTGCACGATGAGGTCATCGCCTTCGAGGCCGAGGACACCGAACGCGGAATCAGCATCGAGGTGGCCATGCAGTGGACCACCGCGTACGCCGAATCGGTGCACACCTACGCGAACACCATCAACACCCATGAGGGCGGCACCCACGAAGAGGGCTTCCGCGCCGCGCTGACCAGCCTGATCAACCGCTACGCCCGGGAAAACAAGATCCTGCGCGAAAAGGACGACAACCTCACCGGCGACGATGCCCGCGAGGGGCTGACCGCGGTGGTCTCGGTCAAGCTTGCCGAACCGCAGTTCGAGGGGCAGACCAAGACCAAGCTGGGCAACTCGATTGCCCGCGGCTTCGTGCAGGGCGTGGTCAACGACCAGCTCGGCGACTGGTTCGGGCGCAACCCGGGCTCGGCCAAGGACATCATCCGCAAGGCCCAGCTGGCCTCCCAGGCCCGCGTCGCCGCCCGCAAGGCGCGTGACAACGCCCGGCGCAAGTCCCCCATGGAGTCCTTCGGCATGCCGGGCAAGCTCTCGGACTGCTCCTCGAAGAACCCCGAGGAATGCGAGATCTTCATCGTCGAGGGTGACTCGGCCGGCGGTTCGGCCAAGCGCGGGCGGGACCCGCACACCCAGGCGATCCTGCCGCTGCGCGGCAAGATCCTGAACGTGGAGCGCGCCCGCCTGGACCGCGCACTGGGCAACGCCGAGGTGCAGGCGATGATCACCGCCTTCGGCACCGGCATTGGCGAGGAATTCGACATGGCCAAGCTGCGCTACCACAAGATCGTGCTGATGGCCGACGCGGACGTGGACGGCCAGCACATCACCACGCTGCTGCTGACCCTGATCTTCCGCTTCATGCGCCCGCTGATCGAGCAGGGCTACGTCTACCTGGCCTCCCCGCCGCTGTACCGGATCAAGTGGTCCAACGCGCCGCACGAGTTCGTCTACACCGACAAGGAACGCGACGACGCGCTGCTGGCCGGGCAGGCCGCAAACAGGCGCCTGCCCAAGGACAACGGCATCCAGCGCTACAAGGGCCTGGGCGAGATGGACTACTCGGAGCTGTGGGACACCACCATGGACCCCGAACACCGCACCCTGCGCCAGGTGGCGATGGACGACGCGGCCGCCGCCGACGAGGTGTTCTCCGTGCTGATGGGCGAGGACGTCGAATCCCGGCGCAGCTTCATCCAGCAGAACGCCAAGGACGTGCGCTTCCTGGACATCTAGTCCCAGGCGCGCTCCGCGCAGACACTTCGCCGCATGACGGCGTGACTACCTAAAAGCTTGACTTACCCAAAGGGATGAAATGAGCGACGAGCAGACTCCTGGCAGCGAACCGGTCGACGGGGAGATCGTGGCCGACGGCGGCGACGTGCTGGACCGCATCGACCAGGTTGACTTGCAGACCGAAATGCAGCGGTCCTACCTGGACTACGCGATGGCCGTGATCGTCGGGCGTGCGCTGCCCGACGTGCGCGATGGGCTCAAGCCCGTGCACCGGCGCGTGCTGTACGCGATGTACGACGGCGGCTACCGTCCCGAACGCGCCTACAACAAATGCGCCCGCGTGGTCGGCGAGGTCATGGGCCAGTACCACCCGCACGGCGACAGCGCGATCTACGATGCGCTGGTGCGCCTGATCCAGGATTGGGTGATGCGCTACCCGCTGGCCCTGGGCCAGGGCAACTTCGGCTCCCCGGGCAACGACGGGGCCGCCGCCCAGCGTTACACCGAAACCAAGATGGCCCCGCTGGCCATGGAAATGGTCCGGGACATCAACGAGAACACCGTTGACTTCCAGGACAACTACGACGGGAAGAACCAGGAGCCGGTGGTCCTGCCGGCCCGCTTCCCGAACCTTCTGGTCAACGGCTCCTCGGGCATCGCGGTGGGCATGGCCACCAACATTCCGCCGCACAACCTGCGCGAGGTCGCCGAGGGTGTGCAGTGGTACCTGCAGAACCCGGAGGTCTCCCGCGAGGAGCTGCTGGCCGCGCTGATGCAGCGCATCAAGGGCCCGGACTTCCCGTCCGGATCGATGATCCTGGGCACCAAGGGCATCGCCGACGCCTACCGCACCGGCCGCGGCTCGATCACCATGCGCGCGGTGGTCAACGTGGAGGAAATCCAGGGCCGCACCTGCCTGGTGGTCACCGAACTGCCGTACATGGCCAACCCGGACAACCTGGCGATGAAGATCGCCGACCTGGTGCGCGACGGGAAGATCTCGGGCATCGCGGACATGCGCGACGAGACCAGCGGCCGCACCGGCCAGCGTCTGGTGATCATCCTGCGCCGCGACGCGGTGGCCAAGGTGGTGCTGAACAACCTCTACAAGCACACCGAGCTGCAGTCCAACTTCTCCGCGAACATGCTCGCCATCGTCGACGGGGTGCCGCGCACCCTGCCGCTGGACGGATTCATCCGCCACTGGGTCACCCACCAGATCGAAGTGATCGTGCGCCGCACCCAGTACCGGCTGGCCAAGGCCGAGGAGGAAGCCCACATCCTGCGCGGGCTGCTCAAGGCCCTGGACGCGCTGGATGAGGTCATCGCGCTGATCCGCCGCTCCTCCACCACCGAGGCCGCCCGCGACGGGCTGATGGAGCTGCTGGACATCGACGAGGAGCAGGCCCGCGCCATCCTGGACATGCAGCTGCGCCGCCTGGCGGCCCTCGAGCGCCAGAAGATCCAGGACCGCCATGCGGAGTTGGAAACCATGATCACCGAGTTCAAGGCGATCATCGCCGACCCGGCCCGCCAGCGGGAGATCGTCTCGGAGGAACTGGCCGAGATCGTGGACAAGCACGGGGATGAGCGCCGCACCCGGATCCTAATGGGCTACGACGGGGACATGAGCGTCGAGGACCTGATCCCCGAGGAGGAGATGGTCGTGACCATCACCCGCGGCGGCTACGTCAAGCGCACCCGGATCGACAACTACCGCTCCCAGGCCCGCGGCGGCAAGGGCATCCGCGGGGCCAGCCTGCGCGGGGACGACGTGGTGGAGCACTTCTTCGTCACCTCCACCCACAACTGGCTGCTGTTCTTCACCAACCACGGCCGCGTCTACCGCACCAAGTGCTACGAGCTGGCCGAGGCCAGCCGGGACGCCAAGGGCCAGCACGTGGCCAACGTGATGGCCTTCCAGCCTGATGAGCACATCGCCCAGGTGCTGGATCTGCGCACCTACCAGGACGCCGAATACCTGATGCTGGCCACCCGCGACGGGCTGGTGAAGAAGACCCGCCTGGAGGACTACGACACCAACCGCACCGCCGGGGTCATCGCGATCAAGCTGCGGGAGGGCGATGAGCTGGTCTCCGCCCAGCTGCTGACCCCCGAAGATGACGTGATGCTGGTCTCACGCAAGGGACAGTCGGTGCGCTTCACCGCCACGGACACCGCCCTGCGCCCAATGGGCCGGGCCACCTCCGGGGTGACCGGCATGAAGTTCCGCGACGGGGACGAGCTGCTGGCCGCCGATGTGGTGCGTGATGACTCCTACGTCTTCACCGTCACCAACGAGGGCTACGCCAAGCGCACCGAAGTCTCCGAATACCGTGTGCAATCCCGTGGTGGCTTGGGCATTAAGGTGGCCAAGCTGAACGAGGAGCGCGGTGAACTGGTCGGCGCGCTGATCGTGGAGGAAAGCGACGAGGTGCTGGTGGTGATGCAGTCGGGCAAGGTGGTGCGTTCGGCCGTTTCCCAGGTCCCATCCAAGGGGCGTGACACCATGGGCGTGATCTTCGCCAAGCCCGGCAAGAAGGACCACATCATCGCGGTGGCCAAGAACTCCGAGGAAGAGCTCGAAGAGAACTTGGAGGAAAGTGCAGTACCGTTGAACCCAGAAAATACGACCACTGAATCATCCGAGGACGATCACACCCCCACCGAGGGCACCGCGGATGAAAGCACTGACGGAGGTAACGCATGAGTACACCATCGACGCCTCGCCCGAGCGGTAATGGTGAATCAGGCAATGCGACACCACGGACCACTCAGGTGAAACGGCCGGCGCAGGGCACCGCTCCGCGCGGCAACCAGCCCCGCCCGGCGGCCCGCCCGGGCACCGGCACCGCGCGTCCGGCCACCGGTTCCCGGCCCGCCGCCGGCCAGGCCCGCCCCGCAGGCGCCGCCCGCCCGGCAGCCGGTCGTCCCGCCCCGACCAATGCCCGACCGGCCGGCAGCCAGGAGAAGCTGGTGCGTCCGGCTCCGAAGGCCAAGGTGCGCAAGGCCCGGCTGCTGGTGTCGAAGGTGGAGCCGTTCTCGGTGCTCAAGCTCGCCTTCCTGCTTTCGGTCGCCTTCGGCGTGGTCACCGTGGTGGCCGCGGTGGCGTTCTGGGCGGTGCTGGATCTGACCGGCACGTTCGACAGCTTCAACCAGCTGATGCGCGACGCGATCGGGGCCGACAGCGGCTTTGACCTGCGTGACGCGTTCTCGCTGGGCCAGGTCGCCTCCTACGCCACCATTCTCTCGGTGGTCAACGTGGTGGTCATTTCGGTGCTCTCGATGCTGGGCGCGGTCCTGTACAACATCGCTGCCTCGCTGGTCGGCGGCGTCGGAGTCACCCTGACCGACGACTAAACACGCACCGCAACGCGCTTTTCGAGCCCTGGAGGGATCTGTGATGGATGCCACCAGGGCTCGATTTGTGTCCGGGCCAAAACCCCGGTAATGTTTTATTTCGTTCCGAAGGGAATGGCAAGGGCGTATAGCTCAGGCGGTTAGAGCGCTTCGCTGATAACGAAGAGGTCCCAAGTTCAAGTCTTGGTACGCCCACGGAAACCTTGCCACTGGGAAAGAGGGAAAATGAAAAAGATCCTGATTCTCGGCTCGATCGCGGCCGCTGCAGCGGTTCTGATCAAGAAGGCCAAGGGTTCTTCGGAAACCAAGGAGACCTGGCAGCAGGTCACCGACAAGGTATCCTGATCCCTGCGGGGGTATGGCGCAATTGGTAGCGCATCTGCTTTGCAAGCAGAGGGTTAGGGGTTCGAGTCCCCTTACCTCCACCAGCACATAGAATCCCATCCCACACCGGATGGGATTTTTGCTTTAACCACGCCAGGTTCCCGGCGCCTGCCAGGAGAAAACGCTCAGCGGCCCGTCAATGCGTGCTCTGCGGCGGCAACGTAGTGGCCGAGCAACTGATCCCCGATGCGGCCCCAGGAGCGCTCCTGGACGCTTTCCAGCGCCGCCGCGGCAAACGCCGCGCGCTTGGCGTCATCATAGATCAAATCGGCCACCTGGGAACGCAGCTGCACCAGGTTCCCGGGCTGATACAGCCAGCCGTTGTGCGAGGAAGAGACCAGGTCCACCGGTCCCCCGCGTCCAACCGCCACCACCGGGACCGCACTGGCCATGGCCTCCTGGATGGTCTGGCAGAAGGTCTCCGACTGCCCCGGGTGCACGAACAGATCCAGGGAGGCCAACATCTCGGCCAGCTCGATGCCGCGCAGGAAGCCGGGGAAAACGGCACCGGGCAGCTGCTGCTGCTGCAGGCTTTCACGCAACGGCCCGTCACCGACGATCACCAGCCGCGTGCCGGGAAGGCCAGCCAGTACCCGCAGGTCGGCGACCTGCTTCTCCGCTGCCAGGCGTCCCACGTAGCCGATGATCCGCTGTCCGCCGGGCGCCAGGCGCTGCCGCAGTTGCTCGTTTCTTCGCACCGGGGTGAATAGGGCGGTGTCCACGCCCCGGCGCCACAGCTTGACGCGTCCCACCCCCAGCTGCTGCAGCTGCGAACGGGAGAACGTGCTGGGGGCCAGGGTCAGGTCCGCCGCCAGGTGAATGGCCCGCACATGTTCCCACAGCCGGGCCTCGAGCCAGGGCACGCGGTACGGACGGGCATAGGCCGGCACCTCGGTCTGGTAGACCGCCACGGTGGGCAGGCCCAGCTCCCCCGCCGCCCGCAGTGCCCGCCAGCCCAGCACGAAGGGACTGGCCAGGTGGACGACATCCGGGGCCGAGGCGTGGAACATGCGGCGCAACACCCCGACCGGGCCAGCGGCCAACCGGACGCTGGGATAGCTGGCCAGGGACATAGAGGGCAGGGTGCGTACCGGAAAGCCGCAGTACTGCCCCGGAACCCCCCTCCCGCGACGCTGCAGCGCCTGGGAGGCGGCAGGGGCGATCACCTCGGCCTCGTGGCCGGTGGCCCGCAGATGCTCCAGGGTGCGCAGCACCGAATTGGTGACTCCGTTGGTGTGGGGCAGGAACGATTCGGCGACGATGCTAACCTTCACGCCACCCATCGTGGAAGGCGCATATGGCCGCTTCATGAACCGCTCGGCTCCCCGGGATGAACTTCGCGTTCGTGCACCGCCGTGCCATGATATTGCACATGCCCACGCACGACCCATATACCGCTGATGCCGCGCAGGAAAACGAAACCCGCAGTTCACGCACCGCGGTACTGCTCTTTCCGGCCCTGATCCTGCTTGGCGGGCTGACCGGCATGCTGATGCCCGCAGCCTTCCAGCCGCTCTCCCCGTTGATTAATCCGCTGCTGATGGTGATCATGTTCGGCATGGGACTGACCCTGACCCTGCCGGACTTCGGGATGGTGCTGCGTCATCCGCTTCCGGTGCTGGGCGGGGTCTGCGCCCAGTTTGTCATCATGCCGCTGGTGGGTTGGGCCATCGCCGCGCTGCTGGGCCTGGATCCCGCGCTGGCCGCCGGCGTCATCCTGGTCGGCTGTGCCCCCGGCGGCACCGCCTCCAATGTCGTGACCTACCTGGCACGCGGCAATGTGGCACTGTCCGTGGCCATGACCAGTGTCTCCACCCTGCTGGCACCACTGCTCACTCCCCTGCTCACGCTTTGGCTGGCCGGGCAGTACCTGCCGGTGGCTGCCGGGTCGATGGCCGGCACCGTAGTTCAAATTGTGCTGATTCCGGTCCTGCTGGGCCTGGTCATCCGGTTGCTGTTCAACCGGGCGGTGGAAGCCGTCCTCAAGGCCCTGCCCTGGGTTTCCGTACTGGCGATCGCGTTCGTGGTCACCATCATCGTTGCCGGCAGCGCCCAGACCATTTTGCAGGCCGGACTGCTGGTGCTGGTTGCGGTGATCCTGCACAACGCGGCAGGACTGCTGCTGGGTTATGGAGTCGGAGCCGCACTACGGTTGCCCGAGGGGTCCAAGCGCACCGTATCCATCGAAGTGGGAATGCAGAACTCGGGATTGGCCGCCGGATTGGCAACCCAGTACTTCTCCCCTGAAGCCGCTCTTCCAGGCGCGGTGTTCTCCGTCTGGCACAACCTCTCAGGAGCCCTCGTGGCCGCGTTCTGGCGACGTCGGCGCCAGAACGCCGAGGCAGCAGGCGCCTCCAAGAACTAGCCGGCCACAGGCGGCTACAGCACCTTGCGGCAACATAGGACTCGCGAGGCGGCCAACAGCGGCACGGAAATGTAGCCTTGATTGGTGACCATCCTTCTTGTGATCGTAGGCGTCCTGGGAGTCTCCGCCTCCGGCCCACTGATTGCGGCGTTTCCCGGTGTTCCCGTCTTGGCGATGGCCTTGTGGCGGAACTTCGGCGCCACCGCGGTGCTGGTGGCGCCGACACTGCACCGGGATCCGACCTCGTTTCGCCGCATGGGTCGACGCGAATGGGCCTTTTGCTCCATCGCCGGAGTCTGCTTGGCTTTGCACTTCGTCTGCTTCATGTACGCAGTGCGCATGACCTCGGTGGCTGCCGCAACGGCCTTGGTCTGCATCCAGGGTGTCTGGATTGTGGTGTTCCAACGGTTGCGGGGAGTTAGCTACACCCGCATGGTGTTCCTGGGAATTGCGCTGTCCATCACCGGCGTCGTGATCATCACCGGTTTTGATCTCGGGCAGGGGCGTGAGGCCATTATCGGTGACCTTCTGGCTATCCTCGGAGGAATGCTTGCAGGAGCATATACCCTAGCGGGGTCGGTGGCGCGGCGGACAATGTCAACCGGTGCCTATGCATCGGTCTGCTATGCCGTGACCTCCCTGGTACTGCTGGCGATTTGCCTCCTGGCCGGGGAGCGGATCTGGGGTTTTGACGCCTGGGGATGGTTTGGCATCGTCGCGCTCACCGTGTGTTCGCAGCTTCTGGGTCATACGGCCCTAAACCATTTGCTGAGCATCCTCGGTCCACTGACGGTCTCGACTCTCATTTTGCTCGAGATCCCCGGTGCGGCATTCATCGCGGCGCTGATGATCGGCCAGCTCGTGCCCGCCGGAACCATTCTGGGCCTGATCGTGATCCTCGGCGGCCTAGTTCTCGTGGTCCGCGGACAAGCCAAGCCCGAGCCACCCACTGTGCCTCTCGAATCACCGTAAAACTAGTCAAGCACGTGCATTCCCTTAAAGGAATACACGTGCTTGGCTTGGTCTTTTTTGCTATTCGGACGCCAGCTTGCGAATGTCTTCGGTCTCGGCTTCCGTGGACTTTGCCACCGGAGACTGCGGCTCAGTCGAAGGGGCCGGCATTTGCCAGGGGTCTTCAATCGGCTTTGACGCCTTCCACACCGCTACTAACGCGGCAACGGCCGCGGCGAGCACACCGATCATCATGAACTTGCCGAACCCGAACTTCTTCTTTTCCATGTGAACTCCTTTAGCTAGGCCACGCGCTGGCCCAATGGAAGACCTTCGACTCATCCAGCCTATGCACTTTCTCCCTGTCGCACCATGCGGGAATCGCCAGACCACGCCTTTACGGCGTTTTTCACTCAACGCGTACAGGTGTCTTTGGCGGTCGCCGGTCTCAACGTGGGAGAATAAGGAGCATGACCGCAATTGCAACGCATAAAGCCACAATCCACACCAATAAGGGCGACATCGTCGTCAACCTCTTTGGCAACCACGCCCCGAAGACCGTGAAGAACTTCGTGGGACTGTCCACCGGTGAGCAGGAATGGGTGCATCCCGAAACTGGCGATAAGAAGACCGATACCCCGCTGTACAACGGCACGATCTTCCACCGCATCATTTCCGACTTCATGATTCAGGGCGGCGATCCGCTGGGCCAGGGCTTTGGCGGCCCCGGCTACCAGTTTGATGACGAGATCAACCCTGAGCTGGACTTCAACGCGCCCTACAAGCTGGCCATGGCGAACGCCGGCATTCGCATGGGTCGTGGAACCAACGGATCCCAGTTCTTCATCACCACCGTTCCCACCACCTGGCTGCAGGGCAAGCACACCATCTTCGGTGAGGTTGTTGACGAGGACTCGCGCAAGATCGTTGACTCGCTGAACGCAGTGGCCACCGACGGGCGTGACAAGCCGCTTGAGGACGTCGTCATCGATTCGATCGATATCGAGACCCTCTAGGATCTTCGCGTCATCGACGCCGCGGGCTCCGGTCGCCATTGAAGTGGCGGGCGGAGCCCATACCTTTAACGTCCCCGCCGCTTCCCCAACACTAAATATCTGAGGAACACCCCCATGTCCTACGGGCAAGTCTCACCGGAATCAACGCAGGTACCGACGTGCTACCGGCATCCAGACCAGATCTCCTACGTGTCCTGCCATCGATGTGGGCGACCAGTATGCCCACGGTGCCAGGTCTCTGCCCCGGTAGGGGTGCAATGCATTGAGTGTGTCCGCAACGCCAACAGGGCCATACCCAGTGCGAAGACCGAGTTTGGTGGGACCGCCCGCTCGAGTGCAAAACCGGTGGTGACCTACACCCTGATCGGCGTAAATTTGCTGATATATGTCCTGCAATGGGTCATCCCCAATTTCACGCAGCAAATAGTGCTCGTCGGCGCACTGGCTTACTGGGAGCCCTGGCGTGTACTGACCAGCGCTTTCGCCCACTCGCAGGGGTCTTTGCTGCATATCGCCATGAATATGTACGGCGTGTATATCTGCGGGGTGCTGCTGGAACCGCGTCTTGGACGCATGCGCTTTGGCTGGCTCTATTTCCTCTCGGCCTTGGGTGGTTCTCTGGGCGTCTTGCTTCTCAGTGACCCGTACACTGCGACTTTGGGTGCATCGGGAGCGCTCTCGGGTTTGTTCCTGGCCTTGTTTGTGGTTTTCCGTACCAACCGGACCGCGTTGCGCCAAATGGGAATTGTCCTACTGCTAAATGTCGTTATGGGCTTCGTGGTGCCCGGAATCTCCTGGCAAGGCCACCTAGGCGGAGCAGTGCTTGGCCTAGCTGCCGCAGCGTCCATCGTACTTATCCCCAAGGGATCCCAGCGGACGACCTTGCAATTTGTTCTGCTCGGTATTCTCAGCGTGGTGGTAACGGGCATGCTCTATCTGGCAGCGGTGACCGTTCGTTTTCCACTGGCCTAGTTCGAACACTACTCCAGTGCCTTATCCACACTGCTTATCCACACTGTTAATAACTTACACACATGTAATTCCCGAGCCGAACCGGGTTGTTAGATGCCGTGGATCCCCTTGTTGCCGGGGCTGGAGGGCAGACGTTCAACTATTTTACACAGGAATCTCCACACCTGTGGATAACTTTTAAACAGGGCCTGTAGATTCACGTTTTCCGAGCATGGAAGCATTCGGATCGCCTGATTCGAATTTTTAAACGACTCAAGGCTGACATGTACTTATATGGACTTCTGGTGACTCAAAGTGCTCGTATCCACAGCGGTAATCCACACTGTTAATAACTTACAGGCGTGTAATTCCCCTCCCTCCACTTCCCGGGATCCCCGGGTTTTCGGTTCTTTTGGGGGAGGCGCCGACGGACTTCTCCCCAGCTGTGGATAACTTTGTGAACAAGTTGTCGCGAAAGATTCCCACAGGTGCTGTGGATAGATGTGGGGAGCTGTTGATAACTGCGCAATCAAATCGCCCGCCTATTAGGCAAGGAGGATGTCGCCGGCGGCTCGGGGCGGGATTTTCCGCCTAGAACAGGGGGAGGATCAGGCGGATCGCAAAGTAGAGCATGAACAGGCAGATGAACCCGTCGAGCAATTGCCAAGCGCGTGGCTTGGCGAAGATGCGCGCCAAATAACGCGAGCCAACACCGAGGGCCATGAACCAGACCAAGCTGGCGACGATGGCACCAGCACCAAACTGCCAACGGGCACCGGCAAATGAGTTGCCGATAGAACCCAAGAGCAGAACGGTATCAACGTAGACGTGAGGGTTGAGCCAGGTGAGGGCGAGGGTGGTCAACGCCACTCTCCATGCCGAGGATTCGCTGGGGGAGTTCTTGGTAGCCATGCTCGTGGGAGAGAGCGCGCGGCGTAGCGCGAAGAGGGCATAGAGTGCCAGAAAAAGTGCTCCACCTATGCGTGCCGCACTCATGATCCATTCCGCGCGCTCTATCAGGGCACCCAGGCCGGCAATACCCGCAGAGATCAGGACAATGTCCGAGAGCATGCAGATGATGATCGCCACCCAAACGTGCTGACGAGTGATTCCCTGGCGCAGGATGAAGGCATTTTGGGCGCCGATCGCGACGATGAGCGACAGTCCGGTGCCGAAGCCCAACAGGGCAGGTGTAGCAAGCATGTAGCAACAGTAGAAAAACCCCAGAACTGTTGTCGAACTTAAAAGTCTTAGGACACTTTAGAGTTGCTAATGTGAACTTCGATTTTGAGCAGCTGGAGACTCTTCTGGCAGTCATCGAGGCTGGCAGCTTCGATGGCGCCGCCATTGACCTGGGGATCAGCGCTTCAGCGGTGAGTCAGCGCATGAAGGCACTGGAGAAACGGGCCGGGACCATTCTCGTGTTGCGTAGTAAGCCGGTGCGGCCCACCGAGCCCGGTGTCACGGTGCTGCGCTACGCGCGCCAGATCGTCTCCCTGGGCAGAGAGCTGAACACGCATCTGGGGGAAGGGGAGCATGCGGAAACGCCCCAACGGATCACCATTGGCGTCAATGCCGATTCCCTGGCAACTTGGTTCATCGACGTTCTGCGGGAACTGGGTCGCCGCGAGGACCTCATTTGTGATTTGCGCAGGGGAGATGAGCACCGTAACGCGGAACTGCTGAGGAAGGGCGAGGTCAGTGGGGTGGTGACGACCAGCGCCGATGCGGTGCAAGGATGCGCGGTGCAAAAGTTGGGAACCATGCGCTACTGGGCGGTGGCATCACCGGAATTCATTGCCCGCCGAGACGGGATGGCGCCACGTGACTGGCTGGCGGTGGCCCCGGTGGTGATCTTTGACCGCGACGATCCGCTGCAAGCCCAGCTGCGTGGACGAGTAACCGGACAGTCAACGTGGGACGGAGTGGCGACGCACTACGTCCCGGATTCGTGGCGTTATGCTACGGCAATTGAGGCAGGTATGGGCTGGGGGATGCTGCCGGAACTGCAGCTGCGGCAGCTGCCTGAGCTGCACCGTCTTGACGATGCATGGAGCATTGAGGTGCCGCTGTACTGGCAACGGTGGTCCATGGGTTCGCGGGCACTGGACAGTTTCGGTCGGATTCTGATGTCCGCGGCACAGGCCGCCGGGCTTTAGGCTGTCTACGCTGCGGACCACAGCGGTGTCGCGGAAACTATTTCCAATTTGTGGTCATGAAGAAGCCGATCATGGCAATGCCAAAACCGATCACGATGTTCCAGCCACCAATGTTGGGGATGGGGAAGAGCGTCTGCGAAATGTAGTACACCATGACCCAGACCAGGCCAAGGAGCATCAGCCCGAACATTACCGGCTTGTACCAAACCGGATTCGGGCTCTCAGCGCTGCGCGCCGCGCGCTCCGCGGCGGCCTGGGGCTTCTTCGTGCGACGCTTCGATTCCGGCAATGTATAGCTCCCTAGCTTCATCAGCTCATTGTATTAAACAGGACTCGCCACGGCGTTCCCGGTAGTCTTAGGAACGAAGTATCACCGACAAGACGATACTTCGCGTAGCTTCCATACTAGCCGTTGCGCCGCTTCCCGCGGGGGCTAACTGGCTATGATGCGAACAACTTTGCTCCAAGTATCCCGTGCTAAGGACCGCCCCTTTGAACCGAACGCTTGCCCGGCCCGGACGCCGAACCGACCGCCGTCCCGTCAGCGTGGGCAATCGTCTGCTCGGGTTTTTCGGGGAACTGCTGATCACCCTCGGAATCGTGTTGATGCTCTTCGTTGTGTGGGAATTATGGTGGACGAATATTGACTCGGCCCACGCGCAGAAACAGGCCACCGGTGAGCTGGTGCAAAGCCTGGGCGAAGTGAACATCCCCGAGACGGTGGATGAAAAGGACTACGGCCCGGCCCCCGTTACGGAGATCGCCGATGCAGAGACCTTCGGAATCATGTATTTTCCGCAGTTTGGCCGAAATGGAACGCATCATCCGGTCACCAACGGAGTGGGCAGCGATGTGATCGACAGCGTGGGCATCGGCCACTATCCCAAGACCCAGAAGCCGGGGGAGCAGGGCAACTTCGCGGTCGCGGCCCACCGCCAGACGCACGGACAGGTTTTCTGGGACATCGACAAGCTCGGGGACGGCGACAAGGTCTACCTGCAGACCAGGCAGGGGTACTACACCTACACCTGGCGCAAAACCGAGATCGTCCCGCCCAGCGCCGGAGAAGTGCTGTTGCCGGTGCCCCACGAGTACGGAGCCGAACCGACCACCTCGATCCTGACCATGACCAGCTGCCATCCGCCGTTCACCACCCGTGAACGGATCATCGCCTACTCAGAACTGACCAGCTGGCGACCGCTGGAGGCGGGGCCTCCCGAGGAGATCCGGAACTTGGTCAAGGACGCCACGAGCTAGGAGTAGGAAATGTATTCATGGATTTTTCGTAATTTGCCCGGACCGCTGTGGTTTCGCGTCATCCAGGCACTGATTCTGATTGCCGCAGTCGTACTATTACTGATGGTGTATGTTTTCCCGTGGCTGAGCCAGTTCAGCCCCTTTACCGAGTCGACGATTGGTTTGAGGATACTGTGAGTGCGACAAAGATCCTGGTGATCGACAACTACGACAGCTTTGTCTACACCCTCGTCGGATACCTGCAGGAGCTGGGGGCGCAGACCACGGTCATCCGCAACGACGACCGGGACCTTTCCGGGGCCATTGCGCTGGCCCAGGAGCATGACGGGGTGCTCATCTCGCCTGGGCCGGGGGATCCGGCCGGGGCCGGGGTCAGCATTGACCTGATCAAATGGTGCGGCGAGCACAACAAGCCGATGCTTGGGGTCTGCCTGGGGCATCAGGCCCTCGCCGAGGCCTACGGTGGCACGGTGACCCACGCCGAACAGCTGATGCACGGCAAGACCTCGCTGGTGCGTCATGCTGAGCACCCGGTCTTCGCGCAGGTGGCCAACCCGTTCACGGCAACCCGCTACCACTCACTGGCCGCGGTGCGCTCCACGATCCCGCAGGAACTGGAAATCATCTGCGAAACCGAGGACGGGGTAGTGATGGGTCTGGCGCACCGCACCGCGCCGCTTTGGGGGCTGCAGTACCACCCGGAATCGGTGCTGACCCAGGATGGCTACCTGATGCTGGGCAACTGGCTGCAGTTTGTGGGGCTCGAGGGAGCCGCTGCCAAAGCCGCCGGGCTCAGCCCGCTCTTCTCCGCGTAGCCTCCCGCCCGGGGCGGGAGACAGGGAGCTAGTCCTCCTTGGCCGATGGCGAAGGGCTCTCGCTGGGGGATTCGCTGGACTCAGCCGATTCATCCGGCGATGGGCTGGAAGAGGCGGCCGCCCGGGCGATGGTCAGCTGGATGGTGCTGCCCTGTTCCACATCCTCGTTCGGGCCGGAGGACTGCTCGAGCACGGTGTCGACGGCTTCGCTGCTCTCCTCATAGGTGTACTGCACCTTCAGGCCGAGGTCATCGGCCTCGAGCTTCGCCTTGGCGTCATCCAGGCTGGACCCGGTGACATCCGGGACGGTGACCTTGCCGGTGGACAGGATCAGGTCTACCTGCGAGCCGACCTTGACCTTGGAACCCATTTCCGGGCTGGTCTGCACCACCCAGTCGGTGGGGATGCTTGGATGGTTGATCCTGGTGACTTCGCCAACTTCCAGCCCGGCTTCACGCAGTGCCTCGCGCGCGGCGACCTCGGTCTGGTTTGCCAGCGAATCGGGGATGGTGCGCTGTTCAGAGCCGTCGGAGATGTACAGGCGCACCAGGCTTTCCTTGGGCACCGAGGCACCGCTCTTCGGGTCGGTGCGCACCACCAGGTCCTCGTCGACGGCGTCGCTGTATTCGTGCTCCACCTGCACGTTCAGGTTCAGCGCGGTCAGCTGGGCGGTGGCTTCCTCCTCGGAGAGCTTTGCCACGTTCGGGATGCCCACCGGGGCGTTGCGCTCCTGGTCCAGCTGGACCATCCGGTAGACCATGAAGCCGGCGACAATGACCGCGATCGCGGCAATGATGGAGATCAGCCAGAACATGCCGCGGTTGGACTTGGGCCGCCGGGTCGCGTCGTGCAGCTGCTGGCGGCTGGCGAACACCGGGTGCTCGTCGGTGGGCGGACGGGTGGCGGACGCATCGTATGCGGCGGCCTCGGCGTCCATCGCCTGGGTCGGCTCCTGGTAGAGGGCGACCGTGGGCTGGGTGTTGGTGGCCAGCTGCGGGTCTTGGTAGGGGATGCCGTGCAACGCGTCGTCCAGGGCCCGGGACAGGTCCGCGGCCGAGTCGAAGCGGTCGTCGCGTTCCTTGGCCAGCGCCTTGAGCACCACAGCATCGTAGATCTGTGGAACGTCCGGGTTTGCCTCGCTGGGCGGCACCGGGTCCTCGCCGACGTGCTGGTACGCCACCGATACCGGGGAGTCCCCGGTGAAGGGTGGCTCGTGCACCAGCAGTTCATAGAGCAGGCAGCCGGCGGAGTAGATGTCGGTGCGGTGGTCCACGATCTCCCCGCGTGCCTGCTCCGGGGAGAGGTACTGGGCGGTGCCCACCACCGCGGCGGTCTGGGTCATCGTGGCCGAGGAGTCGTTCACGGCCCGGGCGATGCCGAAGTCCATGAGCTTGACGTGCCCGTCGTCGGTGACCATGACGTTGGCCGGCTTGATGTCCCGGTGCACCACGTGGTTCGCGTGCGAGTGCTCCAGCGCCTGGCAGACCCCGTGCATCACGTCCACGGCGAACTCGGGTTCGATCCGCTCTTCCTTCAGCATTTGGCGCAGCGTGCGACCGGTGACGTACTCCATCACGATGTAGGGCAGCTCATCGGGCCGGGTGTCCCCGGCCGGGATGACCCCGGTGTCGTAGACGCCCACGATGTTCGGGTGGCTGAGCCCGGCCACCGCCTTGGCCTCACGCTCAAAGCGCGCCACCACCATCGAATCGCGCGCCATGTCCGGGCGCAGCAGCTTGATGGCGACCTTCCGGGAAAGCACCCGGTCCATGCCCAGGTACACGTCCGCCATCCCGCCGCGCCCGATCAGCGACTGCAGCTCGTAGCGCCCAGCCACCAGGTCGGGCACGCCCGGCGGAAGCACTGACTGTTCGTTCATCAGTTATCTTCCGTGGCCGATGCAGTGGGCGAGGAGGAGGGGGCGGCGGCAGGGGAGGAAGTCTCGGCCGGTGCCGAGGAGGTGGCTTCGGTCGGCTCGGGGCTGGGCTCCGGGCCGGAGGAGATGACCAGGCTGACCTTGCTCCCCGGGGCCTGGCTGCTGCCGGCGGCCGGGCTCTGGCTCAGCACGGTGCCGGCCGGCTCGTCGCTGGCACGCTCGGTCACCGAGCCGACCGACAGGCCGGCCTGTTTCAGCTGCGACCTGGCGGCACTGGAGGACTGGCCGACCACGCCGGGCACCTCCACGGTTTCCGGGGCAATGGCGTAGGTGACCCGCACGGTCGAGCCCGCGTTGACGGTGCCCATCGGGGAAATGTCGGTGACGTTGCCCGGATCCTCGTCCTGCATGGGCCGAGCCACCGCGTCCACCTTCAGGCCCAGGTCCCGCAGCTGCGCGGTGACCGCATCAATGTGCTGGCCGAGCAAGGCGTTGCTGACCTGCACGGTCTTCGGCGACTGCGCATCCTCGGAAGGGGAGCTGGCGGCGGTGGTGCTCTGCGTCGGCTCGGTGGTTTCCTCGCTCGGCTCGCTGCTGGTCTCGCTCGCGCTCACCGTGGGGGAGACGCTGGACTCATCATCGTCGCTGGCGCCGGTGAACATCGGCATCAGCCAGGCGCCCAGGGCGATCAGCACCGCCAGGACGATGACCACGATCAGCGGGACCAGCCACGGGGCGCGCTTCCTCTCCTCCTGGTCGTGGGCGTCCTCGTTGTCGGCCAGCCCATCGGAGTCGAAGTCCTGGTAGCTGGAGGAGGCCTGCAGCGACTGGGTGGCCGCCGGGGTGACCGGCAGGGCGCTGGTGGCCGGGGCGGCAGCCTGCACCGTGGTGTCCTGGGTGGGCACCGCCTGGGTCTTCTCATCGTCCAGGTTCATCGCCTGGGTGGCGGTGTCCTCGATCCCGGTGCGCAGCATGCCCGGCACCGCGAGCACCGCGGTGTGCGTGTCCTCGTGGCGCAGGGCCTCGGCGGCGTCGGCCAGGGCGTTGGCGTTCTTCGGGCGGTCGGCCGGGTCCTTGGCCAGCATGGACATGATCAGCTGGCGCACCGGGGCCGGAATGGATTCGGGCAGCGGCGGGGGAGTGTCGTTGACCTGGGCCAGTGCGATGGCGATCTGGGATTCGCCGGTGAAGGGCCGGCGTCCGGCCAGCAGCTCGTAGCCGATGACACCCAGCGCGTAGATGTCCGAGCTGCCGGTGGCGGTCTGCCCGGTGGCCTGTTCCGGGGCCAGGTACTGGGCGGTGCCCATCACCTGGCCGGTGGCGGTCAGCGGGACCTGGTCGGCCAGTCGGGCGATGCCGAAGTCGGTGATCTTCACCTTGCCCGAGGGGGTGACCAGGATGTTGCCCGGCTTCACGTCACGGTGCACCAGCCCGTGCTCGTGCGCTGCGGCCAGGGCCCGGGCGGTTTGGGCGATCAGCGACAGCGTGCGGTCCACATCCAGCTTGCGGTCCCGTTCAATGATGGTTGACAGCGGCGGGCCGGGCACCAGTTCCATGACCAGGTAGGCCGAGCCCTCTTCCTCGCCGTAGTCGAAGACGCCGGCGATGCCCGGGTGGTTCAGCAGTGCGGTGTGCCGGGCCTCCACGCGGAAGCGCGTGAGGAAGCCCTCGTTGCCGGTGTACTCCTCCTTGAGGATCTTGATGGCCACCAGCCGACCCAGCACCTGGTCGCGAGCCTTCCAGACTTCGCCCATGCCACCGATCGCGATGCGGTCGGTCAGCTTGTAGCGACCTCCCAATGTAGTACCGGTAACTGGTCTCACTGGTTGAACACCGCCTCTGTCATTTGCTTCATAAGGGAAACCGCCAACCGGTGGTTCTTGTCGTAATCAATTCTTTCAAAGGCCACCGTGATGGCCACTTCGGGGTCATCGCCCGGGGCGAAGCCGGTCACCCAGGAGTTCACCGTGCGCCCCGGCTGGTCATCCGGCACATCCGCGGTGCCGGTCTTGACCCGCAGGTCCACGCCGGGCACGTTGGCCCGCATCGCTGTGCCGGACTGCACCGGGCCCTTCATCAGTTCGGCGACCTTGTTGGCCACCTCCTTGGTGGTGGCCGTGGAGAACTCCTTCGGCTTGGTCTCCTCCAGAACCCGCAGGTCCGGGGCGATGACCTTCTTGACCAGGTTCGGCTGCATGATCACCCCGTCGTTGGCGATGCCCATGGCGACCATGTTCATCTGCAGTGGGGTGGCCTGCACGTCACGCTGGCCAATGACCGACTGGGCCAGTTCGCCGGCGCTCATGTTGGGCTTGAACTGGCTTTCGGTCACCTTCAGCGGGATGTTCAGCTGTTGGTTGAAGCCGAAGCGCTCGGCCACGTCCTCGAACGGTGCCGAACCCAGCTTCTCGCTCATCTGCGCGAACGGCGTGTTGCAGCTCTGCGCGGTGATGAAGCGCAGATCCGCCTGCGTCCGGTTGGCGCAGATGCCCTCGGCGAAGTTGCTGATCTTCGCGCCCTGGATGTTCACCTGCTGCGGGTTGGGGACCGGGGTGTCCATGTCGTACTTCCCGGACTCCAGCCCGGTGACCAGATCCAGGATCTTGAAGGTCGATCCGGGGCTGAACCGGTTGCCCAGCGCCGGGTTGACGTAGGGGCTCAAACCCTTGACGCCGGTCAGCTTCTTCAGGTTCTCCGAGGCGGCCTTGGTGGAATGCACCGAGAGCTTGTTCGGGTTGTAGCTGGGCTTGGAGGCCATGGCCAACACGTCGCCGGTCTTCACATCGGTGACGATGATGGTGCCGCGCAGTCCGTCGGGCAGCATGTTGAACGCCTTGTGCTGCAGCTCGTCGTCGATGGTCAGCTCCACCGAGGCGCCCTCGGTGGTCTTGCCGGTGAACAGCGCGGAGAGCCGGTCAAAGAGCAGGTCGGAGCTCTTGCCGGTCAGCCAGTCGTTCAGTTCGCTTTCCAGATGAGTGGACATGTTGGCCAACGAGTAGAAGCCGGTCAGGTGCGCGTACACCTCCGGGTCGTTGTAGACGCGCTGGTAAGTGAACTGCCCGTCCTCGGTTGGCACCGACTCCGCGATCGGCTTGCCGTCCACCAGGATCGCCCCACGGGGCATGTCGAATTCACGGTACAGCTCACGCTTGTTCAGGGCGTTGCCCGCCAGCTGGTCGGCGGCGAAGAACTGGATGTAGCTCAGCGCCCCGAAACAGACCAGGAACATCACCATCAGGGCAACCCAAACGCGCCGAATGGCCTGATTCACTAGCTTTTCACCGCCTTCGGATCGCTGGCACCGGGGGTGGCCACTTCATCGGTCGGGCCCACATGCCCGGTCATTGGTCTGCGTGAGTTGTGGGAGATCAGCAGCAGCAGCGCCACAATGATCCAGTTCGCCAGCAGTGAGGATCCGCCGGCCGCCATGAACGGGGTGGCCAGACCGGTGAGCGGGATCAGCCGGGTGACCCCGCCAATGATCACGATGCACTGCAGCGCCAGGGTGAAGGACAGGCCGGTGGCCAGCAGCTTGCCGAAGCTGTCTCGCGATCCCAGTGCGGCGCGCAGCCCACGGGAGACCAGCAGCAGGTAGAGCATGATGATGGCGGCCACGCCGATCAGCCCCAGCTCCTCGCCGAAGGAGGCGATGATCATGTCCGAGTTGGCCAGCGGCACCCGGTAGGGCGAACCGTTGCCCAGCCCCGTGCCGATCAGCCCGCCGTCGGCCATGCCGAACAGGCCTTCGACGATCTGCATGCTGCCGCCGGTGGCGTAGTAGATGTCCGGGTTGAACGCGTCCAGCCAGGTGGTCAGGCGTCGGGTCACGTGGCTCATGGTGGTCGCGGCGAACACGCCGCCGACCGCCACCATCAGCAGGCCGATGACCACCCAGGAGATGCGGGCGGTGGCCACGTAGATCATCACGATGAACAGGCCGAAGAACAGGATCGAGGACCCCAGGTCGCGCTGGACCACCAGCACGCCGATGGACAGGATCCAGGCGACCACCATGGGCGCCATGTCCCGCATGCGCGGCAGCTGCATGGGACCGACCTTGCGCCCGGCCATCAGGATCAGGTCGCGGTTGGAGGAGAGATAGCCGGCGAAGAAGATCGACAGGGTGATCTTGGCCAGCTCACCGGGCTGCAGGGAGAACCCGGCCACCCGGATCCAGATCCGCGCGCCGTTGATGGTCACCCCGAGCCCGGGAATCATCGGAAGCAGCAGCAGCACAATGGATGCCAGCAGGGCGATATAGGTAAAGCGGCGCAGGTTGCGGTGATCGCGCACCGCCCACATCACCACCGCGGCGATGAGCATGGCGATGCCCGTCCACAGCAGCTGGCGGAACGATTGCTCCGTGGACTTTGCCAGGTCCAGGCGGTAGATCATGGCCAGACCCAGCGAGTTCAGGGCGATCGTGATCGGAAGTATTACCGGATCAGAATATTTGGCGAAAAGCCGCAATAGGATGTGGACCAGCAGCGCCAGGCCACTGAGGATCCCCATCTCCAACACGAAGCCGCTGCGGTCGGTTTCCTCGGTGGCGGTCCCGATCAGGTAGAAGGCGGCGAAGCCAACTCCCAGGGCGAGCACGAGCAGGAGGAGTTCGAAATTGCGCCGGGGAACCGGTGCTGTCTGCAATTCGCTCATTGCATGATCTCCTCACAGTAGGCGGGCACGGGTTCCTGGTCATTGTTCTGGTCGTCCCTGGCCGGGGCCTGCACCGGACATTTCTGCTTGGCGGTCACCAGCAGTTCGTGCACCATCGCCTGGGCGTGGTTCAGGTCCTGCGCGTAGAGCGAGGACTCGACCCGCTGACGCGAATAGGTGGGCAGGGCCTCGAGCGGGATATTGCTGACCGACTCCACCTCGGAGAGGGAGATCGGCCCCAATTCCTGGGGCACCCCGCGGTAGATGGCCACATTGCCGTCCTTGGGAGCCACGAAATACTGGGTTTGGGTCCACAGGTAGCCCCACGCGCCGACGATCACCACCAGCACGCTCATCAGGGTCAGCAGCGCCGGCAGGAACCAGCGTCGACGCGGGCCGTGGCTCTCGAGCGGGTCGAGCATGTCGCCCGCTTCCGGTGAACGGTGGGTGAGCAGGGCCGCGGCGCGGCGCTCACCGGTGCTCTGGGTTACCACCGGGATCTGCCCGGTCTGGGTGGCCAGGTCGGCGGCGCCCACCAGTACGTGCGGGCGCTGGGAGATCTCATGGCGGATCAGCGAGGCGCTGGCCTCGATGTCACCCTCCACGGCGATCGTCAGCTGTCCGGTGTCCGGTTCCGGCTCTCCGGAGACCGCCTGGACCGGGGGCAGGTCAGGAGTTTCGACAATGTCGAACAGGACGATGGTGACGTTGTCCGGCGCCCCGTTGTGCAGGGTCGTGGCCACCAGGTCGGCCGCGATCTCCTCCAGGTCCGCGGTGGTGCGCATCGCCTGCTCAATGATTTCGTCGGGCACCACATCGGTCAGGCCGTCGGAGCACAGCAGCCAGCGTTCACCGACCGCGGCCGGCAGCTGCTGGATGTCCAGTTCGGGGGAGGCATCCGAATCGCCAAGGACGCGCAGCAGCACGTTCTTGTGCGGGTGCACCGATGCTTCCTCGGGGCGGATTCGGCCTTCCTCGACCAGGCGCTGCACGAACGTGTGGTCCCGGCTGATCTGCTCGAACACCCCGTCCTTCAGGCGGTAGGCGCGCGAGTCGCCAATGTGCGCCAGGTGCAGCGTTTCCTCGGAGAGCAGCAACGAGGTCACGGTGGTGCCCATGCCCGAAAGCTTCGGGTTCGCGCCCACCAGTTCGTTCAGCACCAGGTTCGCCGCCTGGATCTCATCGGGCAGCGCGTTCTGCGGGTCCGGGGTGTAGCGGCGGTCCAGGTGGATCAAATCCAGCACGGTGGAGGCCGAAGCCACATCGCCACCGACATGCCCGCCCATGCCGTCGGCCAGCACCGCCAGGTACTCGCCAACGTAGGCCGAATCATCGTTCTTTGAACGCACTCGGCCTACGTCTGACAGGGCGGCAAACTTGAGCTTCAATGCCATAGGCTAGGCCTTCAACTCCAGCACAGTCTTGCCAATGCGGATCCGCTGGCCCAATTCCACGGGCTGCGGACGCGACAGCTGGTTCTCCCCGATAAAGGTGCCGTTGGTGGATCCCAGGTCCTCCAGGAACCAGCGTGAACCCTGCGGGAAGAGCCGGGCGTGGCGACCGGAGGCGTAGTCGTCTTCCAACACGACGGTTGCATCCTGGGCGCGCCCAAAGAGGATCGGCTGGCCGTCAAGCTTGATTTCGCGGCCGGAAAGTGGGCCTTCCACCACCTGCAGGGCGGTGGCCGTCTTGCGGGCGGTCGGTTCGGGTTCAGCCAGTGTCGGGTTCTTCTTGATCGCCCGGGCGCTGGGCTGGCCGGTGCGGGCGCGGGTCCCGATGACCAGGTCACGGCGCATGGCGCCCACGACGCTGAGCACCAGAAGCCACAGCAGAACCAGGAAGCCCAGGCGGAACAGGGCGAGCAGCAGGTCGTTCATGCGCGTCCCTTCTGCCCCTGGGCGATGAGTCGGAAGACAACCTTGGTCTTGCCCAGGGAAATGACCGAGCCATCGCCCACCCGGGTCTCGCCGTTGACCTTGCGGCCGTCGACGAAGGTGCCGTTGGTGGACCCCAGATCGAGCACCACGTAGTCATCTCCTCTTTGTTCGACACGGAAATGTTGCCGGGAAACGCCCGGGTCATCGATCGGGATGTCGGTGGAGGCTGAACGGCCCAGCACAATCGAATGATGGTGCAGGGCATAGCGCTGGCCATCAACCTCCAGCACGGCCTGTTTGGCCACCGGTGCCGGGGCGGCGCGTGCCGGTTCGGGGCGGGCCGCGGCCCGCGGCTGGGCGGTGGTGCGTGGCTGCTCGGCCGCCGGGGTTGCCGGAGCCGGTGCTGCGGCCGGTGTGGGAGCGGGAGCTGGATTCTTTACCGACGCGGAGGCGGCGGCGCCTGCCGCGCCTTCCTTGATGGAGGCGCTGATCTCGACTTCACCGCGGCGGCGGTCCTCTTCGCCCACGAAGTGAATGCGGATGTTGTCCCGCACCGAGTATCCCTGGCTCATCGCGTGCTCGGCGGTAACCTTGGCCATTTCGTTGACAACCGAGGAACCCCAGGCCTTGGCGGTCTGGTAGTCATCGTTGCTCAGGTGTACGACAAAGTCGTTGGGGGCAAGGCTGCGCCCTTCGCTGATGGCCAGGATGCCCCGGTCCATTTCATTGCGCAGGGCAGTAGTCAGTTCCACCGGTTTGATCTCCGCGCTGCTGTTGCCACGAAAGAAGCTGGTGACGACCTTCTCTAGACCACGTTCGACGTTGTCGAGAAAGCTCATTTCGAGCGCTCCTTTCTTAGATTCACGCATGTCGCAGGGCAAGTGCTTGGTTCCTGCGACCCGTGTGGCGCGGAACGTCTCTGTCGATCTTACTGTTTTCGGCTGTGGAAATGCAGGATGCCAACTGCACGCAGTCCGACGATACGGCAACGATTTGGACACCTAAAGAGTTTCAATTGTGTCGCTAACCACATTTGCCCATTTCGATTAGGAGAATCGAATCGAGTGTGTATAAGATTATTTTCGTTGCTGCGAGAGTAGCGAACAAGCGCGAGTGGCGGAATTGGTAGACGCGCTGGCTTCAGGTGCCAGTGCCCGCAAGGGCGTGGGGGTTCAAGTCCCCCCTCGCGCACACACCGGATATCCCGGGACATCACATAGTTGATGTCCCGGGATATTTCTTTAACCCAGGCCCCGCGAGCCAGTCTGGGGGCTATAGGCAATAAAGTGTGTCTGGCCCGGGCGTGTTCCAAGGCCAGACACCTTCAAGACCAGTGACTAGTAGCTGTTTCGAATCCAGCCTCTTCTGATGAACTGTCCATCTTCGGTACTAGCGCCGGTGCCATAAAGCTCCGGGCCGATTGGCTCGTC